>JBLHMH010000051.1:0-20211 GCA_047621785.1 Polaribacter sp.
TTAAACATAGAATTCTCCGACACTTTAAATTAATCAATGATTTACCCTGGATAAGCATATTACATTCTAGAGCCTGTTAGGCTTGAATCAATGCCTCATAGGCATCAGCTTTTTCAATAGAGGCGACCTCAACACCACTTACTATTCGCTTGATCATGCCGCCTAAAACACGGCCAGGGCCACTCTCAATAAATTGGTCGACGCCTTGTGCATGCATGGCCTGCACTGACTCAACCCAACGTACAGGAGAATCGAGTTGGCTAACCAGATTGGATGCTATTTCAGTAGCGTCTTTGGCGACGGTTACACTATAGTTATGTATAACTGGAATCTCGGGGACAGTGATGTCAATGGTCGAAATTCTCTCTGCGAGGCGTGCTGACGCGGAAGACATCAAGCTGCTGTGAGCTGGAATGCTAACCGGCAACGGCAGAGCTCGGCGAGCTCCGGCGTCTTTCATCATTACCAGAGCCCGTTCGATGGAGGCTGCGCTGCCGGCAATCACGACTTGACCTGGGGCATTGAAGTTGACGGCCTGTAAAACATCACCTTGCGCTGCCGCGGCGCATACTTGCCGAACTTGTTCGTCTTCTAGACCGATAATAGCAGCCATACCGCCCTCACCCGCTGGTACCGCATCTTGCATATAACGACCGCGATCCCGGACTAAGGCAACGCCGTCTGCGAATGATATAGCGCCCGCGCTTACCAAGGCAGTGTATTCACCTAAGCTGTGGCCCGCCATCATGCTAGGTGCAGCGCCGCCTAGGCTTTGCCATACTCGCCAAGCAGCAACTCCAGCTGTCAATAATGCAGGCTGAGTATTTTCGGTTTGCGACAATTGCTCTATTGGACCTTCTTGAGTCATCGCCCAAAGGTCGGTACCGAGTACGTCAGAGGCTTCGACGAAAAGCTCTTTAACGATGCCGTGGCTAGCGGCAAGATCGCTCATCATGCCAACTGCTTGAGAACCTTGGCCAGGAAATACGATAGATAGAGTCATGGTTTTTTACTTTAGTTATCTATTTTATCTTATTGAAATAAAAAGATATTATGTTTAAATTATGAAGTCAATTTCTGAATACTATCGCTAATATGCGTAATTACATCCATTTCAGCCTGTCTGCTGGCTTCTTGGATTGCATGTAAAAAACCTAGCTGGTCTGCGCCACCATGACTTTTTACGACAATGCCGTTCAAGCCGATTAAGGTTGCGCCATTATGTCTTCTGGGGTCAAGCCGATAGCGCATTCTTGCAAAGATAGGCGTACTTAATAGAGCAATGATTTTAGTCCACCATGAGCGAGAAAACTCTTCGCGCAGTACACTTAAAATCATTGAGGCTGTGCCCTCACTCGCCTTTAAGGCAACATTACCTTCAAAGCCATCAGCAACGATGACATCTACTTTGCTCGAATAGATTTCATTACTTTCGATATAGCCAACATAGTTCAGGTTACTTTTGGACAACAAGGCAGAGGCTTTCTTAACTTTTTCGCTGCCTTTTATTTCCTCTGCACCAACATTCAGCAAGGCGACTTTTGGGGCTTTTTTATGATCAACGAACTCAGTGATAACCGACCCCATAATGGCAAATTGCAGTAGCATTTCGGGGCTTGAATCTACGTTAGCACCTAAATCCAACATATAAACGGTATTGCTTGGGTCTTGGCACGGCAAGGTAGAAATAATCGCAGGCCGATTAATGCCTGGAATGGTCTTTAACACGAAACGGGCGGTCGCCATCAGCGCGCCAGTATTACCTGCGCTCACACATGCTTGTGCAGTGCCCTCTTTAACTAGATTGATTGCGACTCGCATAGACGAGTCTTTTTTCTTCTTTAGCGCTAATGCAGGCGATTCATCCATTTCGACTACCTGGGTGGCGCCGACTACAGCCAACCTTCCGGTGGTGACTAAATCGCCTCCGTGGTGCTCTCTAATCAACGAATTTATTTGATCTTCTAGGCCAACCAGAATTATCTTTAGGTTTTGATGGCGAGAGTGTTTTTTTTCTTTCGCCTCAGAACCTACAACGGCTGAACCATTGAGAAAGGAAATCGCCGTTGGAACGGTAATTATAGGGCCGAAATCGCCACCCATCGCATCAATCGCTATGGTGGTTTTTATTGAGTTATTTGGCATCAAATAATGGGCTTTATCGGATGAGATAAAATGGAAGAGAGACGTATACTGTAAACTAAAAAGGCCTCGTTATTCGAGGCCTTTTTAATGATTTTTGGAAGTACTTAACTTGCAGTTTTCACATTAACTACTTTCTTTCCACGATAGTAACCAGTAGCGGTTACTTGGTGACGACGATGCATTTCACCAGTCATCGAATCAGTCGACAAAGTCGGCTCGTCCATTGCATCGTGTGAACGGCGCATACCGCGTCTTGAAACAGATTTTTTACTCTTTTGAACAGCCATGATTAACCTCGCTGATAATGTTTGTTGGTCAGAGCCTTAGATCAATTACTAGGCACTTTTTCAACAAACTGAATGTTGTGTCAAATTTGGGGCGAATCATATAGTTTGATTCCGCTAGTGTCAAAGAATTATCAGCCTTTTTTCATACTTATTGTGACTATCAATCGACTGGGTAATTATAGCAAAACTAAAGCAATCAGTCACTTGCAGTGTCACCCATTGCGGTATTGCTGAAAGCTTCTGTTTGTGCAGCCTTTATTAAACTAAACTTTGATCATTCAGCTTGATCTAATGTTCCTTAGAAGGCTATTTTTCAATATTTGCCTGCTCAACTTGTTCTTGGAGATGAGTGAAAAGCTCAAGAAAAACTTCTTCAATCCTCAAATAATGGGCCTCAACTTCGACAATCGCGCCTGCCATGTTGTTCTCAAATCGAATGCGCTTGCTCACAAGGTCTATGGTTTTTCCAATGCCACCCATCGTTTCATAGCTTGTCAGCCAATTATGTTCACGCATTTTACCCACAACATTGTGCATTCGTGGTGGCATCCATTGCATACACTCGCTTAAGCCGGTGTAGCAATCATCAATAAATAGTCCAAATTCGATTTGATCAAAACGTTCCCAATGCTTGATTAGAAAGTAATCAAAGGCAATATCAGTAATAACGCCTGCATAACGCCGTCGTTGCTTAGAAAATAAAGGTCGAAGTTCCTTGACCGGTAAAAACTTGTCAGTTGCTTTGTCTACCAAACGATGATTGTCGATGCCCAACAATACTTCCACAGGTAGTTTGGCGCGCAGCTCTGAATTAGGCTTAAAGTCGCCCATTAGGTTCCCAGTCAGGGACAGGGGTGTACGGTTAGAGAAAAACAGATGCGTTAAATAATTCATAGACTCCGCATGATACCTCAAGAAACCTCTGAATAAGCCTTGTCGGCAGATAGCTTAAGACTTTAATTAAAAATTGACGTATTCGAACAAGGTCGGCAACATACAGTGCATGACAAATACTTATCAATGCTGGTGCTGGATGACATTTCGCAAGTTCGCTGTTTATACGTTCGCCATCGCAATGTTGTCTGGGTGTGGCGATTCAGCGCCCGAATCGCCTGAGGCAAGAGTTAAACTTACTTTAGAACTAATGGAGCAAGCCGTTGAGAAACGTAGCCTGTCAGACTTTATGCAGCATGTCAGCGATTCCTATAAGGATCACCAAGGTAATAACAAAGCCGATATACGTAGGCTAATCCAACTGCAGTACTTTCAACACCAAAGCATCCATATTTTCACTTCTGTTCACTCTTTAAACATCAATGGAAATCTGGCAACAATAGAAGTGAGTGCGGCAATGGCGGCTAATCAAGCTGGAGTCGACTCTGAACAAGGAAGGCTAACCGCAGACACTCATCGGTTTTCACTTGTTCTAAAATCGCCAGACCAGCAACAGACTTGGCTAGTTGATAGCGTAAGCTGGGAACGTGGTTGGGGCGATTACTAAAAGCAGGCAGATTAAAGTTTTGGCGTTTTTTAATAGTCATATTTGTTAATAGCGCAAAATTGTAAGATAATGCTCGGCGCGTTGGAGAATCGCCAAAAATCTCTTAACTAATTATTACGTCACTAAAACGCCCCGGATTTACGTTCTGGAAAGCTAAACTATGTCGATCAATGAAATTAATCGCGATGACACACCGTATGTTGTTGCTGCCCTTTATAAGTTCACCACGCTAAACGACTATATAGGCCTGCGAGATAAGGTCTTGGCTCAGTTAAAGCGAGATGATATTCGTGGCACACTATTGCTTGCCGAAGAGGGAATCAATGGCACTATTGCTGGTACTAAACAAAGCGTCGAAGCATTCTTAGATTGGCTGCAAGCTGATCAACGCTTTGCTGGAATTGACTATAAGCTGTCTTACCACAGCGCCCCGCCCTTTCACCGTACCAAAGTGAAACTGAAAAGGGAAATAGTCACCATGGGCATAGAAGGAATTGACCCAAATGATGTCGTCGGCACCTATGTCGAACCGCAAGATTGGAATGCTTTAGTGAGCGACCCAGACACCCTCGTTATTGATACTCGTAATGAATATGAATATGGGATTGGTAGTTTTGAAAATGCGGTCAATCCGCATACCGAGACGTTTCGAGAGTTCCCTGCTTACGTCGAGAAAAATCTAGACCCTACAAAACATAAAAAGGTAGCGATGTTTTGTACTGGCGGAATCCGCTGTGAGAAGGCCTCAGCCTATATGAAGCAGCAGGGGTTCGAAGAGGTCTATCACCTTAAAGGCGGAGTCCTAAAATACCTTGAACACGTGGACAACGAAAATTCTCTATGGAATGGCGAATGCTTTGTGTTCGACGATCGAGTTGCGGTCGATCAAAATTTAGATAAAGGCAGCTACGACCAATGCCATGCATGTCGTTACCCCATCACAGAGCAGCAAAAGCAGTCCCCGCACTATATTCCTGGAGTCAGTTGCCCGCGTTGCTATGAAAACTTGACCGAAGACCAAAAAGAAAGATTTAAAGAACGCGAAAGGCAGGTACAGCTAGCTAAGCTACGCGGCGAATCACATATTGGAAGCGACAGCAGAACTGCCGCTGACAAAAATAGGAATATAAAGCGCCAAGACAAAGAAAATCAGAAAAATAAGTAGCTTGGGTCTTAGCTACCCGCGTGCAAGCGGTTCGTCAAAGCTTGCTTAATCTCGGGCCACTCAGAATCAATAATTGAAAAACACCAGGTATGGCGAATTCTTCCGTCTGGCATGCGCTTATGGTTACGCAGAACCCCTTCTTTAGTTGCCCCGAGTCGAGCAATCGCGGCTTGCGAGGTAAGGTTTTGATCATCTGTATGAAAAGCCACACTAATACAGCGCAGGCGTTCAAAGGCATGACTCAGTAATAACAGTTTAGTCTCGGTATTAACCGCACTGCGCTGCACCGATTTAGAATACCAGGTATAGCCAATTGCTAAATTAGGATGGCTTGGCTCAATATCATAATAGCGAGTACAGCCTATCAGCTTGCTATCACTGATACGCCTCACAATAAACGGATGCTGAGTGCCTGCCAGCTTATTTTCTAAAGCGGTGTGAACATAAGCCGCGACTGTTTCTCGGTTCGGTACGCCAGTAAAATGTAAATTCCAAAGCTCGCCATCGGCTGCAGCATCGCCTAACTCAGTACAATGTTGTTTTTGTAATGGCTCTAACGATACATGCTCGCCGCACAGTTTAAGGTCGAACGGCAGCCCTTCTGAAAAATACGCAGGCAAGCTTATTTATACCATATCCGCATACGGGTTCTCAAAATCCAAGTTAATCTTAGACCGAAACTCGGACATTCTTAATTCTGATTTTGTGATCGTTAGCTCTTCTTCATTAATAATTCCTGTGCCGAAGTTATAAATCACATTCAAATCACCATTACACGCGGCTTGGTCATAGTCATGCGCTACCTTTCTAACAGCTTCACGCTTTTTATGGTATGCACTAATCTGCTCGCTGGTGTAGCGTTTGTCTAGCATATCGTTGACCAGGTTTGGTGACAAAACCGTTGCTGTGGCATTGTTGCCGCCAAACCCCTTAGAGTTTAAGAAAGCGACATCTGCGACGAATGGTTTATCTTTAAATATTATATCCAAACGCTCATCTACCACATCATCCGCTGCGTGATCGGCGGTTTTGATTCCCGGCAATATGCCGTCCGCGAAGATGCCAAACGTAGAGGCTAGTTGATCTCCACTGGCAGGGCCTAGTGGATGCCCAACAAACGCCTTGACCGCAGTCACGGGCCAACTGGTAATATCAAATGCTTGCGCTACTTTGTCGAATATAATGGATTCTGTAATACGGTTCTGGGGCGTACTGGAGCCGTGTGCTTGGACAATGCTGCGTTCACACACCGATTGTTTGCCGACGATCGCACTAGCTGCTGCTACCGCTTTGGCTAGGGTGATGTAATTACCAGCGCCTGGTGAAGAAATTGATTTCTTAAAACCATCTGCATTAACAAACACATCTGTCACAGCAGCATAAATATCGGCGCCTAGTTCGAGCGCTAATTCATCGTCCATCAAAATAAAATACTGACTGGATTCGCCCATCACAAAACCACAATTTTCAGCAAATGGTCGAGACGCTCGGCTGTGGTCAGCTGTCTCAGTACCATCCAACTTTGCTAAACGCTCGTCGGTAGCACAAGCCCCCATAGCACCAAAACCTTCCATAACTTCAGGCGTGACTGGGGCTTCGCTTGAGCCACAAATAACAACACGATGCCGGCCCGACTTAATGTCATCTACCGCCAATCGCAAGTTGTACAAAAAGGAGGCGCAGGCACCAGACATACTGCCGGTTGTTCCTACATTGCCACATACATAGGCATTAACAAAGTCAGCAGGCATTGAATTTAAACTCAAGGCCATCTGTTTTGACGTTGGCCGATCAGAATTAATCCGTGCCTTCATATAACCACCAGCGCCATATTCGTCTGTCTGGCCTAAGGCACTGGTTGCATAGCTTGCTACTTGGTCAGGGTCTACTGAATCTAAGATCGTTTGCCATGGAATGCCCATCGAATTAATTGCGTCTGAAGCACCCAAAATTGCCATTTGCAATCCTCTTGGGTGAAAGCGCGAGCTATAGTGATCCGCTGGCTCAAACCCGGTTGGCAGCATGCCCGCGGCTTGCCACTCGAACTTTCTGAAGGATGTCATTTTAATCGACAGATTGCCTTCGATGGTGATTTTCACCTGTTTATCGTCGACAGTCTCGACCTGCCAATTCGTTGGAATTGGATTGGGTAAATCGCGGCGGCGTAATGAGAATTTGGCACCCTCGCTATCACTCAGTTCCATGTTTTTGTTTTGCTGCACGCGGTCTGGGTCAAACATGCCCGCGTGAATTCTGCGAATCAAGGTATTCTGCAATATGGTAGTACGATATTTCTGCACAACCTCTGCGGCATTAAGTCCATTCCCATCAGCATCAACATAATCACCGTCTTGGTATTCGACTAGCTTCATCATGCAGGCGAGTCCAATCAAGGTGCCTTGCTGCTCACTTTGAGTAAGGCTATCGAGCACGGTGCGTCTATAGGCGTGGTGAAAAGAACTTCGGCCAGCGGCATTATAGCCTCCAAAGCCAACCACTACGGGAAGTCGGGTCATTAAATAGCTCCTGCGGATCGGCTTTACTGAGCCAAACCGGATTAACAAAGGGTTACGTTTATGCATCGAGTATATGATTAATCTTAGGCTTAAAGAGTGGTATTATGGCCATTTAATACGTCAAAAAAGCCAATTAAGTCAATAATTAACCTTTTGTGTCTCTTTTATGCGAATCGCTTTTCTATTATCCCCTAACATGTTGGTAACCAGCTTTACCAATGCCTATGAATTGTTTTTTGCGGCAAATCAAACAGTCAAATTGTTAAAGGAAGCGCCGCCTTCACTAGCCAGTGACGAGGACGCGGCTGCCTCGGTTCAACGGGAAGTAGAATTGGTCAAAGTCTCTCCCTTGCAGCACCGCACTACCTTGGCATCAGGATTGTCATTATTGCCTGATCAGGCTCTCACGGAGGATGTTTTCGATATGGTCTACCTGCCGGCCTTATGGCGCAATCCACGCCCTATCATTAAACGTCATCCCGAAATAGTAGAATGGGTGCGTTGGCAGTATGAACACGGTGCCATCATCAACTCCACCGGCACCGGCGTTTGTTTTCTCGCTGAGACGGGATTGTTGAATGATCGCCCTGCGACAACCCACTGGTATTATTTTGATCAGTTTGCAAAAGACTATCCTCTAGTGCAACTCAAACGCCAACATTTCATTACCACCTCTGGCAATATCTACTGCGCTGCAAGTGTCAACGCGCTAACCGATTTAACCTTGCATCACGTGCATCGCTATTTTGGTGCCGCAGTTTCAGAGCACCTGTCACGTCATTTCTCTCACGAGGTGAGACAACCCTTCGATAGTCTCAGTTTCAACGCAGAAGAAAACACCAATCATCCAGATGAAATAGTCCTGCAGGCGCAGCTATGGATACAGAATCATCTAAGTAAGTCAGCAATTTCAATCCGTGGCTTGGCGGAACTATTCGGTATGAGCCAGCGCACTTTCAACCGGCGTTTTAAACTAGCGACCAATATGACGCCGGTCCAATACCTACAAAATCGCCGACTAGAGGCAGCCAAGGAACTGCTTAGAACTAGTAACCTGAGTATTAAAGAAATTTCGTATAGGGTTGGTTATATTGATGTGAGTTACTTTACGAAATTATTTAAGGCGTTTGCGTCCATTACACCGAGGAAATATAGAACCACAGTACGTGCCAAATTATTTAGCAGTAGTTAGTTTTCGATGGGTTAATCAGTTGTCGTAAAATTGCCTTTTCTTGGCTTTAATTAGTTATAGTGAAATCCATATTTTTCTAATAAGTTTGGAGATACCAACATGTATTTTAGTCTCAGAAGTCGCCTTAAATTTGGTCTAATTCTGTTAACCACTTTTAGTGGTTTTAGCATCGCTGCACAAACCTCACAAGAGGCAGGTTTGGAGATTGCCAAGCAGGCTAAGGCGCGCGATTTAGGTTGGAGCAATTCGCAGAGCGAAATGGTGATGATTCTGCGCAATAAGAAAGGCCAAGAAGTTGTGCGCAATATGCGTAACAAGAGCCTCGAAGTTGTTGGTGATGGTGACAAGGGGTTGACTATATTTGATACGCCAGCGGATGTACGCGGCACTGCTTTTCTGTCGTTCTCACACATAGCTGACTCAGACGATCAATGGATATTTTTACCCGCCCTGAAGCGGGTCAAACGCATAGCGTCACGTAATAAATCTGGTCCGTTCCTGGGTAGCGAATTCGCTTTTGAAGATCTTTCGTCGTTCGAAGTAGAAAATAACACTTACAATCTACTACGCGAAGAGCAACTTAACGGCATGCCAGCCTTTGTTGTTGAGATGCGTCCTCTGGATGAATATTCTGGTTACACGAGAATGGTCGCATGGATCGATAAAGAGCATTACCGAGTGCATCAAATTGACTTTTACGACAGGCGCGAGACACTCTTAAAAACCTTGAAGGTGAGCGATTATAAGCTCTACAAAGACAAGTACTGGCGGGCCGAAAAACAATTTATGTTGAATCACAAAAATGGCAAGAGCACTGACATCGAGATTAAAAATCTGCAATTTGATGTTGGCTTAAGCGATGCCGACTTCAACGAAAACCGCCTACAGCGTGCTCGTTAACCATTCGTCAACTGGGTTCAGACACGCCTGCATTTTGATAATCAACATTAACTTTCTAGTATGGGCATTGCTATTCGCAGGCCCCCTGTATGGCGCACAAACATTCAACGGTAGCGTAGAGTTTGAACAGCGGCTATTTTGGCAACAGTCGCCTCAAGCGCAAGAGTCCAAAGGACAAAGCTCGCTGCGCCTCGAAGCAGAGTATTTCTTAGATTGGAACAATGGCGACAAGCAGCTGGTAATCGAGCCCTTCCTTAGGCTCGATAGCATTGATGAAGAGCGCAGCCACTTTGATATAAGGCAATTGCTTTGGTCGAAGCTAAGCTATAACTCTGAATTTTCGGTTGGTATCGGTCGAGTGTTTTGGGGTGTCACAGAGTCACAGCATTTAGTCGATGTAATCAATCAGACTGACGGTGTGGAGAATATAGATGGTGAAGATAAGCTTGGCCAGCCAATGATCCGGTATTCCTATTTTAACGATTACGGAACCTTTGACGCGTTTCTATTGCCCTACTTCCGCACGCGGACCTTTGCCGGTGAAGACAGCCGCTTAAACGGCGGAATATTGGTTGATAATGATAATGAAGTCTTTCAATCAAGTTCTGAGGAAACACACGTAGATTTTGCTTTGCGATACAGCAATACCATTGGTGATTTGGGCATTGGTTTATCGTGGTTTAGTGGCACGTCGCGTGAACCAGACTTGTTTCGCTTGTTCGATCCACGCACCTTAAGCACCACACCCTATTATGCGTTGATTGATCAGTTTGGAATCGACCTGCAACTCACGACGGATGCCTGGCTTTATAAGTTCGAAGCAATCCAACGAAACCATAGTGAATCACAAACCGAAGATTTCGCAGCTGCCACTATTGGCACTGAATATACCTTTGTCGGCGTATTCGGGACTGTCTATGACCTTGGAGCCTTAGTAGAGTATTCCTGGGACCAACGTGACGAAAATTCTGGCAGCCTATTTCAGAACGACATATTTGTCGGAGCTCGCCTAGTATTAAACGACATCAGTGGCTCACAATTACTACTCGGCTTTGCTCAAGATTTAGACGAATCAACGAGTCATACTGTGTTTGTAGAGGCATCAACACGGTTAAACTCCAAGCTCACGGCAAATATTGAATTGCGCTATTTTGAGTCTGATGACCCAGCTGATCTATTATTTCGATTCCGCAACGATAGTTTTGTTCAAATTGGCTTGGAGCTATATTTTTAACTGCTGATTAAAAAACAGTAGCCGTTTATAAACAACTACTACTCCTTATTAATCAAAGACTAAGAGCCTTTATCTGCCCAATAAACTTTAGCTAAAACAAGATAACCGATCACACCGGATATCAGTGAGCCAACAATAATTCCAATCCGCTCATCGAATAAGAGGTTGACGCCAGTCTCCTCAAACGCCAAGGACCCGACAAATAGGCTCATCGTGAAACCTACCCCACACAAAGCACTTACCCCATATAATGCTCCCCAGTTCATGCCTTTTGGCAACTTGGTTATACCCAAGGCTATCGCCACCCCGCACAAGCCAAAGATACCTACTTGTTTGCCGACCACCAAGCCCAGTGCCACGCCAACCGACACATCATGAAACATAACATCGGGCGAGACACCAATAAGGCTGATGCCAGCATTAGCAAACGCGAACACCGGCAACACAAAATACGCTACCACCGAGTGGAGATCGTGTTCTAAGGATTTCAAAGGTGAAAACTCGGGATTGATTTTTGATTTCAAAGGTATAAACATTGCCAGCACGACCCCCGCAAGAGTTGCATGTACACCTGACTTTAGCAGGCCTACCCAAACTAATAGTCCAATCAAGATGTAAGGGCTTCTGGATTCTACTCCACGGTAATTCATCAGCCATAGTATTGGAACACAGATGAGCGCGAATATCAGTGCGCCGATGGATAGTTTGGAGGTGTAAAAAACGGCGATAATTAGGATCGCACCAATATCATCAAAGATTGCCAAAGAGGTTAGAAATATCTTTAGTGAGATAGGTATTCGAGAGCCCAGAAGGGTTAACACACCCAAGGCAAAAGCAATATCTGTGGCTGCTGGAATCGCCCATCCCTTTGCGGTTGCTGGGTCATGCGCATTGAAATACAGATAGATCGCAGCTGGCACCAACATACCACCGATTGCGCCGATTCCGGGCAAGATGATATTACGTTTGTCGGACAACTCGCCTTCAATTAATTCGCGTTTGAGCTCAAGCCCTACTAGGAAGAAAAACACCGCCATCAAGCCGTCGTTGATCCACAACAATAGAGGCTTGGCAATATGCAACTGCCCTATTCTTACTTCTACCGGTGTGTCGAGAAGTAAATTATAGTAAACAACTAAGGGCGTATTGGCAATTACAATAGCGACCACGGCCGCGAGCATTAGAATGATGCCGCCGGCAGATTCAAGCCGTAGAAAACGGGAGATGGCGGATTCGTTGATGACTTGCACGATTATGATTCTACTCTTGTGACAATTTTATCATTCAAGTTTACAGGATTAACTATAAACAGATGTGATGGCCGGCTATATGCGCAGATGGTTCAGATTACCATTTCAAGTTCGCGGCCAACTTTTAAGCAACACTTTAACAGGCGTTGTATGTCATCGTCGGTCGCGGCGTCGTTGGCCAATATTAAGCGAATACCAGTAGCTCCCTTATACCGCGCATAATCGACATAAGGGCCGCCTTGTTCGCGCATTTTAGTACACAATTGTATATTAAGCTGGGAAATTTGTGCTTCGTCTTGTGTATTTTCTGGCTTGTAACGAAACAGAATATTTAAGTAAACCGTTGGCGCCAATAATTCAAAATGCGGTTCACCTTCAATTAATTGTACTGTACGCTCCTTAAGCGCCTGCAGGTAATCAATTTTAGCTCGAAAGCCTGAATGCCCAACAGCCTTCCAACTTAACCACACTTTAAGAGCATCTGAACGGCGCCCGCATTGAATAGAGCGCTCGCCTAAATTAAACGCCTGGTTAGCGTCATTATGAAAAAGATACTCGCCGCCTCCGCCCGCGCAGCAGTCACGCAAAGCTCCTGATTCTTTAACCAGTATCACAGCAGCTGTGATCGGTACGTTTAACAGTTTGTGTGCGTCCCATGCAAACGAATCGGCCAAATGACAGTCACTAAGCAAATGCTTATGGGGGTTTGAGAACAATACCGGCGCACCCCAAGCACCATCGATATGCAGCCATAACCCATGCTTTGTAGCAATTTCGCTGCAAACTCTTACGGGGTCATAGGCACCAATCACGGTGGTTCCGGCAGTTAGCCCAATAAAGAAGGGCGTTCGCCCTTCTAATTCATCTTTTTCAATCGCCTTAGCCAGGCCGTTAGGACAAATTCTGCCTTGATCGTCGGACTTGATCGCGATCAGATTATCGCTGCCAATACCCAATATATTGGCTGCGCGCTGATACGAATAATGTGACTGATCAGAGACATAAGCCACCAACGACCCTTGATCATTAAGCGCACTATGGCCTTTAGTCTTTATGTTTGGGCAAGCCTTTTGACGGGCCAGCATCATGCCTATTAGATTGGCTTGGCTGCCGCCAGCCACCATAACGCCGTCGCCCGCATTAAAACCGACTAAAGTATTCCACTGTTGAATTAATTCCAGCTCCATTAGTGTAGAGACTGGCCCTACCTGATAGGTGTGCATAGTCGAGTTGACCAAGCTAGTAATCCAATCACCAAGCAGTGCGTCTTTGTTTAGGCCTGAATAAAGCAGCTTATAAAAGTCAGGCTTCGTAGCGTTCGGGCTATATTTTAAATAGTCTTGTACTGCATTACTTAATTCATCAATTGAACAGCCCTGCTCTCCAAGTTTTAAGTCCAATATCTGTTCCAGTTCAGAGGCATTGGGGGCTATGGCTACAGGGCCGTCATCTTTCATCCAGAGTGAAACAGCGTTGGATAATATATCTAAATGATTTTGCATTTTATTTATCAATGAGCCTCTAACTAAGTGGAGGTGATTTAAGTTTCGAATGAGTCAAACCTAAAGATACCCTATGGGAGCGACAAGACGGTAAATTGTTCATCACATGACCTATGAATACTCCTAAAGTTTAGTGAATTTGATTGCCAATCTATTAGTGTAATTATTGTTAATGTAGTTAATAAAAGTTGTTGATATTACTGGTCTTTTCAAGTTTTTACGCCAGATTAGGAACACTTGTTGCGAATTCATTTTTACTCAAAAGTGCCTTATCTACGGCATCAGAATTAAGAACGACATTAGTCCAAAGCGCCAGTGTCGTTAACCGCGTGATGCCCATATTATTGGCCAGCGTTTGCAGCAAAGTATTAAAACCAATTGAATTGATCGTATGTGATCCATTATATTTAGATAATCTAATAACGGCAGTAGAGTAACTTTAAGAAGCATCTGAGTTGGTTTTTGGTTATCCTTGTCTAAATTAAACCATTTTTAAATCTTACTTCCTAGGAGCACATTATGTCTTTAAAAGGTTCTAAAACTGAACAAGCATTAAAAGATGCCTTTGCTGGCGAGTCGCAAGCAAATCGTCGCTATCTGTATTTCGCCGCAAAAGCCGACATTGAAGGCTACAACGACGTAGCAGCAGTCTTCCGTTCAACCGCAGAAGGCGAAACAGGCCATGCACACGGCCATCTTGAATATTTAGAAGAAGTTGGCGATCCAGCAACTGGCTTGCCAATTGGCGGCACATCGGACAACTTGAAATCAGCAATCGCTGGTGAGACCCATGAGTACACAGATATGTACCCTGGTATGGCCAAAGATGCTCGCGACGAAGGCTTTGATGAAATTGCCGATTGGTTTGAAACACTTGCGAAAGCTGAGCGTTCACATGCTAATAAATTTCAAAAAACATTAGATACACTTGATGACTAAGTAAGATGTGTTTTTAATTTAGTAGTTGATTGGGGCCGATATCGGCCCCTTTCTTTGGTATTAAAATATTATCCATAGACCACTCTAATAGATTATTTTCAGAAGAGAGTTTAAATCGGAATCAATCATGCGTGAAGGAAGTTTAGAAGCCCCAACTCGACACCCCCTGGATTGGAAAAACGATCTTTTCTGGGATAAGGCAGACCTTGAAACCGAGTTAGAACGCGTTTACGACATATGTCATGGTTGTCGGCGCTGCGTGAGTCTTTGCGACTCATTCCCTACCTTATTCGATCTTATCGACGAGTCCACGACGATGGAAGTAGACGGTGTTGATAAAGCTGATTACATGAAGGTGGTAGAGCAGTGTTACCTTTGCGATCTCTGCTACCTTACCAAGTGCCCTTACGTTCCGCCCCATGAGTGGAATGTTGACTTCCCGCATCTTATGCTACGAGCCAAGGCTCAAAATTTTAAACAAAACGGAACCTCATTTCGCAATAAAGTCCTGTCCAACACTGACGCGATGCACAAATTAATGAAGATCCCTGTGATCAATCAAACAGGTAATGCATTGCTTCAAAACAAGACCTTTCGGTCAGTGTTTGAAAAAGGTTTTGGGGTACATAAAGATGCTCCGGTAGCTAAGTACTACCGCAAAAATATAGCAAAGCTAAGCAAGGATTTGCCAGTACCTGCCTGCTCTGTAAAAGGGATTGGAAAAACCACTGGCAAAGTTGCTTTGTATGCTACTTGTTACGGCAATTACAATACTCCAGATCTTGGTCTTGATTTTCTTAAGGTGTTCCGCCATAACGATATCGAGACAACATTAGTACCCAAAGAAAGTTGCTGTGGCATGCCTAAGTTAGAGCTTGGAGACCTTGATTCTGTCGAACGCAATATGCAGATAAATATTCCAATCTTGGCAAAAATGGTAGACGAAGGCTACGACCTAGTCGCACCAGTGCCATCATGCGTACTGATGTATAAGCAAGAGTTACCGTTAATGTTCCCAGATAACGAAGACGTTATTAAGGTTCAGAAGGCGTTTTTTGATCCATTTGAATACATGGCGATTCGACATAAAGGTGGCGCACTCAAGACTGATTTTAAAGTTGAGTTGGGTGATATTTCCTATCAAGTTGCTTGCCATCAACGCGTACAGCGCATTGGCAATAAAACGCGCGACATATTAGGCTTAGTACCAGGCACATCGGTGACCCCCATAGAACGTTGTTCAGGCCACGACGGTACTTACGCGGTAAAGAAAGAAACGTACGATAAAGCAGTAAAAATTGCTCGGCCAGTGGTGCGTAAAGTGAAAGAACAAGCCGCTGATCATTTCACTAGTGACTGCCCAATGGCGAATGCGCATGTTGCCAAGCTTGCGGGCGATTCAGTCAAAAGCAACGAACATCCAATGACCCTGTTACGCCGAGCGTATGGGTTGTAAGCGACCCACACGTCGCAAGCTATCGACATTTGATAAACAGTCAACGACAACCAAGTTTTATTGAGAAAATGATGAACAAATTAACCCGTGAAGACCTTATGTCTCTAGAGCAGTATTCCGAGCAACGCCCGGGATATAGAGCAGCAATTATGCAGCACAAAAAGACTCGGCAACTGCCTCTAGGCGAAAATGCTCGGCTCTACTTTGAGAATCGACAGACTATTGCGTATCAGATTCAGGAAGTTTTACGCGTCGAAAAGACGTTTGATGCGGATGGAATTGAAGAAGAACTCGATACCTACAACGCATTAATCCCAGATGGCAGCAATTTAAAAGCAACTTTTATGCTGGAGTTTCCAGACGTACAACAACGCGAGGGAAAAACCGTTGAACTACGCGGCATAGAACACAAAGTATGGCTACAAGCCGAGGATTGCGAAAAGGTCTACCCAATCGCTAACGAAGACCTGTCTAGGGATGATGGTAGCCGAACTTCAATGGTGCATTTTTTCCGCTATGAATTCACTCCAACTATGATCGCCGTTTTACAAAATGGCGGAAGGTTTTTCGCTGGCATCGAGCACCAAAAACATTTAATTGAAAGTATCGAAGTGGTTGGCGATATTCGTAGTTCTTTAGTCGCTGATTTCGACGTAGTTTCGATCAATTAAGGGCATTGATTTATTGTCGCTGAGCTCTGCTTGAGTCTACATTGTAATAATAATCTTTCCACGTGCCCTGCCGCTTTCTGAATATCGAACCGCATCTTGTATCTGATCTAAGGAAAAACGCTTATCAATAGCCGGAACCAATTGGCCGCTGCGCATCATTTCAGCCAGTACAGTTAAATCTTCTTTGTTCATGGTGGCCAGAAAACCACGCAACTTTTGATTAGTGAACGGTGCAGAGAAGGCAGACATTATCGAGTTTTTAAATGGGCCGATCCAATCGCCTTTAGGCCCGCCGACCATAACTAAAATACCATCATCCTTTAAAGCCGCTTGGTATTCGTCAATACTCCGATTGCCGACGTTGTCGATGATCAAGTCGTAGAGTATGCCCTGCTCGACAAAGTCTTCGTTTTTGTAGTTAACTATTTTGTCAGCGCCAAAAGACTTTACTAATTCTATATTGCGGGCGCTACAGACCCCTGTTACTTGTGCGCCGAATGCCTTGGCGATTTGCACTGCAAATGTTCCGACACCACCAGAAGCACCGTTAATCAAAACATTTTGTCCCGTTTTGACTTCACCACTGTCTCGTAAGGCCTGTAGAGCGCTAACCGCAGCGATTGGAACGGCGGCGGCTTGCTCAAAGCTTATATTGTCTGGCTTATGTGTTACCCCGCGCGTTTCTGGCATCTTGATATAGTCGGCGAAGGCACCATCACCACCGCCAAATACTTCATCACCAGGCTTAAAGCGTGTTACATCTGGGCCTATAGACTCTACAACGCCGGCAAAATCAACGCCCATCGTTTTGTCATTCGGGGAACCTAGCCCTACCATTAAGCGCATGATATAGGGTGATCCGCGCATGTAGTGCCAATCCAATGGATTTACACTTGCGGCCTTAACTCGAACGACTATCTCGTCATTGGACGCAATTGGCTTTTCCATTTCTGACAATTGCAGTACTTCAGGGCCGCCGTAGCAACTATAAGTAACTGCTCGCGTTGATTGATCCGAAGCAGCGCTTGCTGACGGCGTAACACAATCACTGGTGTAACCAATCATTACGGCTACCACAAGTGTTAGTACGACTAAAACAGCGACAAGTACTTTTAATGTCTTAAAAATAAAACCCATAGTTAATTCCCTAAATTCATTACTGAAGTGGTTACTCGTTTGACGTCAATGAGGCCTTTTTTCATCAAAGTGCTTTTATCCAAGTGCCTTCATCTAAGCTGCTCTAACAACGGTCTGTCAGAGCGAATTGAAAAAATGAAACCTACAATACTCATTAAGGCAATCGTTAGAGTCAAAAGTGGATTACTTGGCTCGCTTACCAGCGCCGAATATGCATGTGACATCAGCCCCTTCTCAAGTAGTATGCCGACTAATAACAAGGTGTACATCAACGGGATCATTGAGCGATAGCGAAACAGCACCACTAAAAATACCAGACCAAGAGACAATTCGGACAATCCAATTTGCGCAACAATGTCAGAAAACCCAACTACGTCTTCAATATTTGCTGATACTAGCGGTCCGCGGGCAAGTACATCTGCCGCGAAAAGATAGGATAAACCAGCAAGCACTTTACCCAAGGTGATGGGTATAAAAAGCCAGAGAGCCAGCAAGTGGCCTTGAAATCGATTGTCCAACGTTTTTGGAAATAATTGTTCTAACATAATCATTGCCGCCTAAATTAATTGATTTTCTAGAGTTCAAACTTGTTGTCACGATACCAAACTGCAGCTACGCAAAAGCCCGCTGCGACCACTAAACCAAGCATCATGCTCATTGACTGGTCTGTGAAATAGTAGGCGGTCGCACCGGCAACGCCGCCTTCACTTGCAATTACTTCAAGCACGGCAAAAGGCATGTGATGGCCAAAGAAAGTAGCCACATGAGAGGTGCTGAAAAAGATCCATTCCAATACTGGAATAACGATAGACGGTAAAATTAACAACAGAAACGGAGAACGCTTAGCTGCTGCAGACACCAATATCGTATAAGTAAAAATGGGGGCACCCCACAACAAGCCCAATATCAGGGCACCGATAGGCCAAACCACCAGTTCAACCAAACTAAAGTCAATCTGTATGTTTTGGCCGCTGCCAAAACCAATAATTGAAAGCACAACAGAGGTGACCCAACCAATTACAATTGCAACGGCAACAAAGCCTATGCAAGCAAAAGCGAGTTTGGTCAGCACGTTTTGGGTTTCAGAAATAGGTAAGGACTTCCAGAACAAAATGCTCTTATCTTTACGATCGGTATACAATGTCGCCAACAGATAGTAATAAGCAGCTACCCACGCAGCGCCAATAAAAAACGCCATTAATCCGAACGAAACCTCATCAGCCTTATCTGATAAAGCTGCTCTAAGCCCTTGTTTCGCTTGATCAAAGTCTTGATACGTTTCACCGTCAATCTCTATCTTGAGTTCAGAATCATTTGAATTAAAACCTACCGCGTCTTTGATGCTGCTCTCAAAATGATTGGCTGCAATCATTGCCATCAAGGCACTAAGAATGCATAAGGCAGCTATCGACAATGGGATGCCCAAGATAGTTCGCTTGTGTTCCCAGTATTCGCGCTTAATTCCTGCGATGACACTATTCGTGTTAATTAACATGATGCTTATAAGCCTATTTAATGTGATTTATTAAGTTTTACGATTTGAAGTTTTTAACTCTCTAAGACATCTTCGCGACAAAAAGGTCCGCGACACTTGGTATACGTGCCTTACCCAAACCTTCGATTTGGTCTGGGCGAATATTTTCATACAGCATATTGACCCCGCCCATCGTTGTTCTCTCACTGATTGGTCTTAACGCACGAGCTTGCTCAATTTTATCGCTAGGCACTTCTACTTCAATAAACCGTTCAGTTACTTCTTCCATTGTGATATCGAGCACGATTTGACCTTTTTGAATAAAAACCAAATCAGTAAGAAGTTGTTCGACTTCTTCCACCTGATGCGTGGTAATCAAAATAGTTCGCCCAGCATCGAAATAGTCATTCAATAACTGTTCGTAAAAACGTTTGCGATAAATGATATCCAGACCCAAAGTAGGCTCATCCAATACCAGAAGCTTTGCATCGATCGATATCGCCACTGCCAAATGCAATTGAGTGACCATGCCTTTGGACAGCTGGCTTACTTTATGAGTCGCTTTGATTTCGGTTTGGTCTAAAAATTTCTGAGCCTTTGCTCGATTAAACTTTGGGTGTACCGATTGCATATAGTCAAGCAGCTGGTCCACCTGAATCCAGGTCGGTAACACAGCAGTATCAGCTATATATGCCACATCATTAAGTAAGCTTATGCGATCTTTGTCTGGGCGCTTGCCTAAAACAGTAAGCTCACCATCAAATGTTGAGAGACCTAAAAGACACCTTAGGGCAGTGGTTTTGCCTGCTCCGTTAGGGCCGATAAGACCGACAATACGACCC
>JBLHMH010000052.1:0-20120 GCA_047621785.1 Polaribacter sp.
CCGCCTGAGAAAGGAGCCACTTTGCTGGTGGCTTTACTGCCACTAAAACCAAAGCTGCCTATGTAGCGACGCATTTGATTTTCGGTTGCCTTGCCGCCATTGCATTCTAAATCAAGTATTTTAAGATGCTCCATAGGGGAATGCTGCATTTGCAATTGTTCAATTTGGTGCTGCGCAAAATAGCCAATATTTATTTCTTTCGATGAGTGGTAGTCGCCGGACGATTGTTTTAACTCACCGGCCAGCATTTTAATGACCGTCGATTTACCTGCACCATTGGGGCCGATTAAGCCAATTCTGTCGCCAGGCGTCATGGAGAATTCAATGTCTTCAACAATGGTTGTGTCGCCATAGCCAATGGATACCTTGTGCAGACTCAGCAACGGACTAGGGTTTTTTTCAGGTTCAGGAATGCTGAAACTAAAAGGGGAGTCGACATGCGCGGGTGCGATCAGTTCCATTTTCTCTAAAGCTTTCAAGCGACTCTGTGCTTGCTTGGCTTTGGTGGCCTTAGCCCTGAAGCGACGTACAAAATCCTGCATGTGTGCAACTTCTTTCTGTTGCTTGGTAAATTGAATCTGTTGGTTGGCTAATTGTTCTGCTCGTATTTTTTCAAACGCAGAGTAATTACCTTTATACAATCGCGCTTTTTGTCCTTCTATCTGCAAAGTATGGGAGGTAAGTTGATCTAAGAAGTCACGGTCATGCGCAATTAAGATTAGCGTGCCGCGATAGTTCTTGAGCCAACGTTCCAGCCACAGCACTGCATCCAGATCTAGGTGGTTGGTAGGCTCATCCAAAAGCAATAAATCAGAACGACACATCAGTGCCTTGGCTACGCTTAAACGAACCCGCCAGCCACCAGAAAACTCTTTTGCAGATTTCTCGATGTCTTGTGGCTTAAAGCCTAAGCCCGACAGCAGTTGCGCAGCGCGACTGCGCGCTGAGTAGCCGTCTATTTCTTCGTAACGAGAGTAGAACTTGGTATAGCGAGGATGTTCCGGGTCCTGGATTTTTTGCTCAAGATCGCGCCATTCAGCATCGCCATCCAAAACATGTTCAATGGCGGGTCGTTCATCTGCGGGCGCTTCTTGTGCGACATGTGCAAGAACCCAATCACGCGGCACCTTGACATCACCTGTATCGATGACTAGCTCGCCACGAAAAACCGCAAATAAGCTGGATTTACCGCAGCCATTGGCACCGGTTAAGCCAACCTTTTGGCCAGGGTGGATTTGAAAGCTCGCCTGGTCAAATAATAAGTTTTCACCGCGTCGAATAGAGAGGTTGTCGAACTGAATCATGGCTTATTTTATTATTACAGGCTGAGCCTGTCTTTAATTATTTTAACGATAGTTTTAATAAAGTATAAACGGTCTCTGTCAGTCTTGCAGCCAGCACCCTAGCCAAACGGGCAGTGAGCCGCGAGCGATAAGTAGGGAGCGATAGGCAGGCATAAAAAAAGGACCCTAAGCGGGTCCTTTCAATAACTTTGCAAAGATTTGGCAAATAATTAGCGGATACGCTAACAATTAAGCTGCCATCTCCTTTACGCGTGTATTTAAACGGCTTTTCAATCTTGCTGCGCGATTTTTATGATGCAAGCCCTTGATAGTGGCCTTGTCAATCATAGATGTCGATACCTTATAGGCTGCGTTTGCAGCAGTCTGATCACCAGACTCGATAGCAGCATCAAGTTTCTTGATAGCTGTACGCACGGTCGAACGCTGCGAATGATTTGCTAAACGTCGTACTGTATTTTGCTTTGCGCGCTTTCGCGCTTGTGGGGAATTTGCCACGATAATTTACCTCGTAAAATCGAAACGGGAATATGCAGATATTCATCAAAATTGTCAAGAGAATACCCGCTTTAAATCAGCAAAGTTACCTTTGCTGCGTTTATACTCGCGAAATCGTATAATTTTCTTAAAAAACAAGTATAACATCATACTTTAGCCACACAATCTTCATTAAGCTAATCGTTGTTCACGGTTAATATATCTCTCATACTCTCTATAGCCATCACATGTCTAAAAAACTCCTAAAATCCACTGCGATCGTAAGCCTCATGACTCTGGTTTCCAGGGTTAGCGGCTTGGTTCGTGATGTAGTGATGGCAAACCTATTGGGCCCCGGGGCTCTGGCAGATGCTTTTTTCGTCGCTTTCAGAATCCCCAATTTTTTAAGGCGGATTTTCGGTGAAGGTGCATTTTCGCAGGCCTTTGTGCCGGTATTTTCTGAATTAACCGAACAGAATACCGAACAGGCAAAACGTTTTGTCAGCGCGAGTTCAGGAATATTAGGCTTGTCGACTTTGGGGTTGACGATTCTCGGAGTAATTTTCGCACCTTTTATAGTCAGAACTTTCGCACCTGGTTTTATGGATGATCCTATTAAGTTTGAGATGACGGTTAATTCCTTGCGAATTATGTTTCCCTACCTGTTTTGTATTTCACTGGTAGCAATGTCCGCCGGAGTGCTCAACACAGTGAACCGGTTTGCGATTCCAGCAGTCACCCCAGTGCTGCTGAATATATGCCTGATAATGGCAATGTGGTTTTTGATGCCAGTGTTAGATAATGCGGCGCAGGCACTTGCAATTGGGGTATTGATTGCCGGTCTGTTACAGCTTTTATTTCAGCTACCTAGCTTGGCGAAAGAAGGCTACTTAGTGATGCCTACCATTGATCGCCAAAATCCAGCGGTTAAACGCGTCTTTACTTTGATGTTGCCGGCGATATTTAGCGTATCGGTGGCTCAGATAAATATGTTAGTTAATACATTCTTGGCATCGTTTTTAGTGACGGGTAGTATTTCTTGGTTGTACTTCTCAGACCGCTTGATGGAGTTCCCAGTAGGCGTATTTGGTATTGCTTTGGCAACGGTGGTACTACCAAGCTTGTCAAAGGAACATACTTCAGGAACAGAGCAAGGCTTCTCTATGATGATGGATTGGGCGTTGCGCTGGGTGGTTGTTATCGCTGTGCCTGCAACGCTTGGTTTGTATTTGTTGGCGACTCCCTTACTAAGCACAATATTTCAATACAATGCGTTTTCGGTACGGGATGTTGAGATGTCGGCGACTGCTTTACGTGCATTTTCGCTTGGCGTCTGCGGCTTTATTTTTGTAAAGGTATTGGCCCCCGGCTTTTTCGCTCGCCAAGACACAAAAACACCGATGCTGATCGCGGTAGTGTCGGTTGCGGTGAATGTAATATTCAGTATTATTTTAGTTGAAACAATGGCGCACACGGGGTTAGCTTTGGCTATATCCATTGCCGCTTGGGTAAATTCCAGTCTTTTATTTATCGTTTTGGTCAAGCGCGGTATTTTTAAACCTCAAGCCGGATGGCTTTGGTTTTTGTGTAGAGTCACGATTGCGGTTATTGCGATGAGTGCAGTATTGGTCGCGATTGATCAGCCAGCCAATGCTTGGTATGAACAAGACCTGATCCAACGAGTGTTACGCTTGCTAACTTTGGTGGTTGCTGGTGCCGCAAGCTATTTAGGCATGTTGCTTATTATGGGTATTCGTCCCCGACAGTTATTGCTAGCTCCAAGTAATAAGTCTTGAGCATATTGCTAGGTAGCCCGAAATGACTATTGAAATCGGCCAACAACAGAAGCTATTCAGTCTCTCTGAGGCCAAGACGCATTTGGGCCTGGTTAAGGCTATTACCGAAAGGCATCAAATTTCGTTGGCGCCTATTCAAGATCGCTTGAATAGAATGTTGTCTAATGATCCACGCAGGGTTGCAATTGAATGTGAATACGAAAACATAGTGTCAAGATGGAAAGTTAAGATTGAGCACTTAGGCGCATGCGTACAAGGGCTTTGGCTTGTTGAGTTTAATCTGGGCGAAGCCGTACTGTGTTGGCGTTATCCCGAACTATCGCTAAATTATGTCAGAGAACAACAGCAGCATTTTAGTGAGCGACAAAAGCTCAGCACCTACATTGACGTGCATGACCCTGATTGGGCTTAAGCCTGGAATGTTTTAAGCAGCCAATTCTGCAATTTGTTTGTCTGAAAAGACTCACTTGCTTACGATTGGACTGTACTCGCGGCCCAGACTTGATAAACTAGGCGGCTATGCAATTAATTCACGGAATTCATAATCTTCATGCAATTCACCGCCCAAGTGTGGTGTCGATAGGTAACTATGATGGCGTGCATTTAGGGCATCAGTCGTTGATTCAAAGCTTGCTGGAAAAAAGCTCAGCATTGGGTGTGCCCTCGACCGTAATCACGTTTGAGCCTTTGGCTAAAGAGTTTTTTCGACCAGGCTCTGTGGCGCTATTATATTCGGTGGAACAACGCGTCGAACGGTTGTTTTCATTGGGCGTAGATCAGATTTTATGTATTGATTTTGATGATGAATTTGCAGCCTATTCCCCTAGCAAATTCGTCAACGATGTTTTGATAAAGGGGCTTGGCGTTCAATATTTGTGCGTTGGAGATGATTTTCGTTTTGGTAAAGATCGAGCGGGAGACTTTGATTTTTTAGAAACCATGGGCCGCGAGTATGGTTTTTCTGTAACTGCGCATGAGACTTTTACTCTAGACGGAACTCGAGTTAGTAGCGGCCGAATAAGAGACGCTTTAACTAAGGGCGACTTTAGCTTAGCCGAACATTTGCTCGGCCGGCCTTATTCTATTGCCGGTATTGTCAGTCAAGGACAGCAACTGGGCCGAACATTGAATTTTCCGACTGCGAATATTGTCCTGAATTCGGCACAAACTGCAGTTCAAGGTGTTTATGCGGTCAAGGTTACTGGAGTGGATAGCCGGGTGCTCCAAGGTGTTGCAAATGTCGGTACCAGGCCTACTGTCGATGGCAAGGAGAACCGACTGGAAGTCCATTTATTTGATTTTGATTCAGATATTTATGGGGTCGACATTGACGTGAGTTTCCATTGCAAATTGCGCTCTGAGCAGAAATTCGACTCGCTTGACGCATTAACCGCGCAGATTCAATTAGACTCAGAATCTGCTAAAGATTATTTCCGAGAGCAAAGCCAGTAAAGTGCCTTGCCGGTCGTCATCATTAGACTGAGTTTCGGCTAAAATTCGAGCGATTAGATAAGGCAATCGAGCACTTAGATTACTTAATAGTTTCTCTAATCAAGTTATTTACAGAGTGTTATGACTAAAGCGGGGCTTATTCGCCTATTTATGTCCTTATTTTGTCGATAATCGTGTCAGCCTGTTGGTTAACAACGTTAACTAACATAAAATATCGGCTGACCAAATTGAACCAATTTCACGCGCCATTAGGGTGTCGTCGAGTAATACAAGTTTATGAGTAAAGACAAGCTGGGCAGTCAGTATAAAGACACCATCAATCTGCCGCAAACGGCGTTCCCGATGAAAGCCGGGTTGGCCCAACGTGAGCCGCAAATTCTTAAGAAATGGCAGCGGCTGAATACTTACCATTCTCTTCAAGAGCAGCGCGCCGATGCGCCCACCTTCATGCTTCACGATGGTCCTCCGTACGCCAATGGCAGTATTCATACTGGCCATGCAATGCAGAAGATATTGAAGGACATCATCATCAAGTCCCGCAACTTGGCTGGTATGCGCGCGCCGTATATCCCAGGCTGGGATTGCCATGGTTTGCCGATCGAAATTCAGGTAGAAAAGAAGCACGGAAAAGCCGGGCAGAAGATTGATAGAAAGACTTTTCGGCAAAAGTGTCGGGAATATGCAGCACGTCAAGTAGAGGGTCAGAAGCAAGACTTTATTCGCTTAGGCGTACAAGGCGACTGGGAAAACCCCTATCTAACAATGGATTTTAAAACCGAAGCAGATACGGTGCGTAGTCTCGCTAAAATCGTCGAAGCAGGGCACTTGTATCACGGTTTAATGCCAGTCTATTGGTGTCCGGCTTGTGCCTCCGCGCTGGCAGAAGCTGAAGTAGAATACCAAGACAAAATATCACCCGCGATAGACGTCAAATTTGATGTGGTTGATATGCCTGATTTCGCCAAGCGTATTGAAGTACAAGAGTCGACTATAAACTCTCCCAGTATTGTAATTTGGACCACAACACCTTGGACCTTACCCGCCAACGAAGCCGTCTCATTGCATCCTGAACTAATCTACGTATTGGCACAGGCGGGTGATCAGCAATTGATATTGGCTGAAGAATTACTGGAGTCTGCGCTGGCACGCTATGAGCTTGATGAGCATAGAATAGTCGCTCGCTTTACAGGCGCTGCGCTAGAACATCTGGCTCTAAAACATCCGTTTTATGATAAACAAGTGCCGGTCATTCTAGGTGACCACGTGACCACAGAAGCCGGTACGGGCGCGGTACATACTGCACCAGCACACGGCGGTGACGATTTCGCTGTCGGAAAACGCTATAACTTACCGGTCAATAACCCAGTAGGTTCAAATGGCACATTTTTAGAATCCACTGAAATATTTGCCGGCGAGTTTGTTTTTAAAGCAAATCCGCACGTGGTTGAAGTATTACAGCAGCGAGGTGCTTTGCTTAAGCACGAGGACTATGAACATAGTTACCCGCACTGTTGGCGACATAAGACCCCGATGATTTATCGTGCGACCGCACAATGGTTTATCGGCATGGAATACCTAAAAGCCGATAAGGGATTGCGTCGTCAGGCGCTCAAGGCGATCGATGAAGTACGCTGGGAACCGGACTGGGGAAAAGCACGAATTCAAACGATGGTTGAGAACCGACCCGATTGGTGTGTCTCTCGACAACGAAACTGGGGAGTGCCAATCACGATTTATTTGCATAAAGAAACTGGTAAAATGCACCCCAATACAGTGGCTTTGATGGAACTGGCTGCGCAAAAAATTGAGCAGACCGGCGTACAGGCTTGGTACGACCTTGATGATGCGGAATTATTAGGCGATGACCTCGCAAACTACGATAAAGTATTGGACACCTTAGATGTGTGGTTCGACTCTGGGGTCAGCCATCATAGTGTGGTGGATGCCCGTGAGGAATTGACTTTCCCGTCTGATTTATACCTAGAAGGTTCGGATCAACATCGCGGTTGGTTTCAATCAAGCTTGTTATCAAGCGTGGCAATGAATGAGGGTAAGCCGCCTTATAAAATGGTTCTAACTCATGGTTTTGTGGTGGACAAAGACGGTCGTAAAATGTCTAAGTCTTTGGGTAATGTGATTGCTCCACAAACTGTTTACAACACTTTAGGCGCTGACGTACTGCGCTTATGGGTGGCTGCGACTGACTATAAGTCCGAGATGAGTCTGTCGGATGAAATCCTCAAGCGAACCAGTGAGTCTTATCGACGAATCCGTAATACTGCACGCTATCTGCTTGGTAATTTAGATGATTACTCCAATGATCAGGCCTTGCCATATTCTGAATTACTAAGCCTTGACCAGTGGGCTCTGCGTCAAGCAGCCATTATGCAAGAGCAGATAGCACAAGCCTATGAGAATTATCAATTTCATGCTATCTACCAACGACTACACCAGTTTTGCGTGGTCGATATGGGGGGGTTTTATCTAGATATCTTAAAGGACAGGCTCTACACCACCCAAGCAGACTCCAAAGCACGATTGTCTGCGCAAACGGCCATGCAGCATATTTTAGAGAGCTTGGTGCGTAGCCTAATGCCAATTTTAAGCTTTACTGCAGAAGAAATTTGGGGGCATATGAGTGCAGACCGAGAACCCAGCGTATTGTATGCAACGCGTTATTCGGTGCTTGACCAACTACCACTAGACGCAGACGCGGATCAGTTTTGGCAGCGCATTATTGCTGTACGAAACGAAGTGAGTAAGGAAATTGAAGCGGTACGATCTACCGGTAAAATTGGTTCTGCTCTAGACGCTAAAGTAACTCTTTTTGTCGATGAATCAATAGCCGCAGACCTGCAGAGTTTAGATGGCGAGATGCGTTTTGTGTTGATCACATCGGGTGTGGAAGTAAGCTCCTACGATCAAGCCGCCAATTCTGAGACACAAAGCGAAATAGAAGGTCTAAGAGTGAAGGTTGAGGCAAGTGAAAACGAGAAATGTGTGCGTTGTTGGCATCGCCAGTCTGAGGTAGGTACTATTGCCCAGCATCCTGGACTATGCGCTCGCTGTGTTGATAATATTGATGGCGATGGTGAATCGCGTTTGCACGCATAAGTGCCTAGGAAAGATCTGAATCATGGAAAAATTAAACGACTCAATACCTACACATCTTAGTTGGCTATGGCTTAGTGCTGCTCTAATCGTGCTTGACCAAGCGAGTAAGTTTTGGGCAGAACACGTTTTGCAAAGTGATGTGATCCCCATTTTCTCTTGGTTTGACTTTTCACTGGTTCACAATACCGGCGCAGCCTTTGGTTTTTTGAATAACCAGCCTGGTTGGCAACACATTTTTTTTGTGGTGTTGGCGGTAGCCGTGTCCATCACGTTGGTTTTTTTCATTAAGCAGCTAAAACCAACAGAGCGGCACTTGGCAATCGCGTATTGTCTAATTATCTCTGGTGCGTTGGGGAATGTTGTCGACCGGGTAATTTATCAATATGTGGTGGATTTTATTCATGTGTTCTATATGGATTATCATTTTCCTCATTTTAATATTGCTGATAGCGCGATTTTCATCGGCGCGGTTTTGCTTATTAGTGAAGCAATCGGCAAACCTTTTTTGAATCAAAAACCTGATTCGGGCACCTACTTATGAAAATTTTATTAGCTAATCCTAGAGGCTTTTGTGCTGGGGTAGATCGCGCAATCGATATTGTTGAGCGCGCTATCGACCTATTTGGAGCGCCTATCTATGTACGACACGAAGTAGTCCACAATCGCTTCGTGGTTAATGATCTAAAAGAAAAAGGCGCGGTGTTTGTCGAGGAACTCAGTGAAGTACCCGATGGTGCGACTGTGATTTTCAGTGCGCACGGAGTCTCTAGAGCAATCCAAGCAGAAGCTTCCAGTCGCGACTTGAAGGTTTTTGATGCTACTTGTCCCTTAGTAACAAAGGTGCACATGGAAGTAAAACGTTACCGCGACAGAGCAACCGAAGTTGTATTAATTGGCCATCAAGGACACCCAGAAGTTGAAGGTACCATGGGTCAGGGCAAAGAAATTGATCAGCCTGATCTTGGAATGCATCTGATTGAAGAGCCAGAAGATGTTGCCAAGTTACAAATAGAAAATCATGATAATGTTGCTTATGTAACTCAAACAACTCTATCGGTGGACGATACTCAAAAAGTAATCGACGGATTAAAGGAGCGTTTTCCAAAAATTCAAGGGCCTCGCAAAGATGATATTTGTTACGCAACCCAAAACCGCCAAGACGCAGTGCGGTCACTAGCTCGTGATTCTGATATTGTTATCGTTGTCGGCTCGACTAATAGCTCAAACTCGAATCGACTAAAAGAGTTGTCAGAGCAATTAGGGGTGCCAAGTTATTTAGTTGATCAGCCTCAGCAAATTCAGCAGGATTGGTTCGAAGGAATAGACGTTGTTGGCGTTACTGCTGGCGCCTCTGCGCCAGAAGTGCTGGTAAAGCAGGTGATCGACGAAGTCAAACGCTGGGGCGGCAAAGTAGTTAATGAGGCTAATGGGCCAAAGGAGAGCATCTCCTTTTCCTTGCCTATTGAGCTTCGAACCCGTTGAGTATGAGGCCACCCATAGATTGATCTATGAGTTTTCTATTAATACGAGATTTATCTAATGGTAAGTTAAGTTGTGCGCCAACATTTTTTGATATTTCCAGTGCCGGCCACGTATTTCACACCTAACTCGTTAATACTCATTGACGTGCAAGCGTCATCAGCGGTGATTTTCGAGGTAGCCTTAGCCTCATAACAGTTTTCCTTTCCATTAGATGTACAAGCTCTGCCGTTCCTATTCGCCATGCTTACATCGACGGTAAGCGTATAATCATCATTATCGAGATTGTCGCATGCATCGTCGGTATAGCTGCTAGTTAAAGTGAATCTACGCTCCAGCAGCGCCACACATTCCAGCACAGACGCTGCCGCAGTAGCGCGTTTTCCCTTAAACACCGATTCAAGGTAGGAAGGGTAGGCCACTGATGCAATAACTGCGATGATTGCAACTACGATCATTAACTCTATCAAGGTATACCCGGACATTGCACCTTTGTGAAGAGAGCTTCGAAATGAACGAGGTAAAATTTTTGGCTTTGGCTTTGGCATTCTCATTATTGTACCTTCAATTCACGCCAAGAGCTACGCCCGCTGGGTCTAGGGGCAATGGCGCCGCCTATATCTGCAATTTCACCTGCATCGGTTCCGCCGCGTATGCGCAATTGACTACTTTTACCACCTGCTGGATCTTCAACAACAAAAACGTTGATACCGGTGGCTGCACCCTTACCGAATACTTCAGTAGTCTTAAGATTACCTTCGGAGTCGGTTCCGAAAACTCCTGAGAACGCTGAAACGAAACTAGCGGTACCGGTTACAATATCTACCGCATTAATAAAGCTAGTTCCGAACTCTCCTTGGCATTGGTTTCGATCTTCTATAGGTGGCTCGAAGAACGTATAAAAAACAGTATTTCTAAACGAAATAGCCGGTGCGGTATTCTTTGCCGAAGGCGGTCCTAAGGGCAAGCGGAATGTCCAGCCATTGATACTGGGGTCGCTTAAAACATGCGTCCTTAGTTGATTGAAGGTAGTCTGGCCATCGACTGCAGGACTGAGGTCGCCGCCGCTCTTGGTGATGTTGCCGTTAACGTCTATCAGGTCAGCCTTCACTTTCACGTTGCTAACGTCTAATAGGCTTGAAAGTGTAACGCTTGAATAGGCGTCGCGAGGTTCGATAACGCCATAAAAACTATTTTGTTTAGTGTCTTCCACATCCTTAGATGTTAAGTAGCGACCAGTACCAAAGAGCACCCAGCTTTTGCCGGAAGATGTCTTTAACAAGGGCTTTTCTAGAACTGGTTGGTTTACATCGATAAGTAATTCAACGTCCGCAGACCCCGTTCTTGAATCTGCCGCGACATATCGATAGAGTCCACCAGAAGAGTCTAATTCAGCTCCTTCAACGACGCCGAAATAGACCGCGTCGTCATTGTAATCCGAGTTCCAGTCTTGGGCGATCATATCGCCGGCAAATGAATTGACTTCACCCAGCGTAGGAATATTAATTGGGCTTTGCGCATCAAAACCACGGTCGCCCTGATTGAGCTTGTATCTGAAAAATTTAGCTTCACGATCATCTAATACCGTGCCATCTGGCGCACTGATTCCAACACTAGTTGCGGTTGAAATGTCATTGGGGCCTGAGCCAAACACCAAATACCAATCATCGCCTTGCTTCATTATTGTCGGAATACTCGTTGTAAAGCCTAAGTCCGGATGGGTGATCTCGCCAATAATCTGCGGTTCCTTACTTGGATCTGTTACATCAACAATCACATAAGCCGATCGACTCGTAAAGCTGTTGTTTGTGGCTGGGTTCGAGTCAATATCAACATCTGGATAGTCACCACCACCCAATCGCATACCCGCAACCAGTATTGTGCCCCAGCCATTGATATGCACACTGTCTTCATTGAATGCTCTGACGTCAAACACTTGAACAGGCCCATCCATATACGCAACGTGCACTGTCGTGTTGTAAGACGGATTTTTTAACCATTTTAGATGAGGCAAAAGGTTCATTGGTGCATACGCCCATAATTCGGCACCTAGTTCATGCGCAACCCCAGCAGAGCCATCATTCGGTGTCAAATTCAACTTAGCATTTTTGCCATCCCAAAATCCACCGTTAAAAGCGTGCAGCAGCCCATCATTGCCGCCGACATAAACCACCCGACGCCGAAAATTATAAGCCTCTCTAAATCCAGTGTAAGAATCATCTCTGAATTCGGAGTTAAATAATCCCTTGGGAGTATCCACTTGTACCGCCGTAGAATGCACGATATCGCCCAAAATATAGCTCTTGCCATTGATGGTTCGGTTACGAAAATTAACGGGTATCAAAGCATCGGTCTCCGAAGCGCTTGGATCGACTTTAGTAACGTAATCGTTGCCTCGGATATACTCGATTACTTGGCGTGCGTCATCTGCCGTTGGTACATCTAATAAACTATAATTACTACTATTTATTGTTTTGCTAATGGTGTCGGTAGTCGGTAGATCGTCGAAAATGAACTCTAACTGTTGTCCAGCATCAAAAACCTGTGAAGAGGGGTCAGTTTGCAACCAAGAATAGATTCTTCGATAGCCATTTTCTGCAGAGGCTAGTTGCGCATAAGGTCTATTGCGTTCGCCATAAATAACGCCAGTAGCGGTGCGAATCGCTTCACTGGCGTTGGCGTCATAATGCTTGCCGAGTACATCAGCGCCTTCCCAAATAGGATCAAGATCATCAACTGGTATTTTTGCAGTCTGCGGGTTTTCGCTAAAGGAAGTAGTGCCGATACCTGTGATGTTTAACCGTGTTGCGCGCAACTCTTCACCATCTAATATTGAATCGCCATCGGAATCGACATTCTCGAGATTTAGCTTAAAGGCTTTGTCGATCGTATAATCATCTAATTGGCCTTGTACACCATCCGACTGGTTATCTTCGCGTAAGTAACCGTAGCTGTCGAAGAAGAAGGCGCTTAATATTGAAGTCCACGACACCCTCACTTGCACCGCGTCATTTATGATTGTTCCAGAAGAGTCTCTTTGAAAGTCCTTCAAAGTTGGGTTGTATAGTGCATGCACCACTGAACCGGCAGTGTCGCTGGAAGATGAGGTAATGGATATGCCACTAGCCGAACCAGCAGTAACCGACACTTCTGTTAGAGCCTCCGCAATGTCGTTTTCTAGGGCTGCAGAGCTATCCGATATGAAGGCATCTCTAAGCCCGCCAGAACCGCCTCTAGCGATAGTGTTCATGTATCCTTTTTCAGTGTTGGTGACGGCGAAGCCAAAAACAAAAGTCTCAATGCCATGACCATACAATACTGCGGCAGCGTCACTTACTAAAGCGGCTTCATTTGGTCTGTTGACAACGCCTTCGCCTTCGGGGTCTACTGTTGCCGCTCCGTCAGTAACCAAAAAAACATAGGTATTGGGCCTACATTGGCTTGTGACGCCGGGAGTAAGCACAGGGTAGCCAGTGGTATCTGCTCCCTCTGGTGTGTTGAAAAATATGGATTCGCCTCTATTGACAGCCCCGTCTACTAGGTAGCGTTCTGCAGTTTCTAGCGATCCACGTAATGGCGTTCCGCCGCCGCTGGTTATAACTCCTAGCTGGATCAGACGGGCTTGTTCATTTTCAAAATAGGTTCTGCCAAAGTCATAGGGGTTGCCACGGGCTTCAGGCGATATCGTGGGCAGCATAGGCTCGGTTTCCAATAGGGCATTTATTCTATTCTTCTTAGCGTTAGTGAGTGGTTCTAGGTTCTCAATTAGATACCCCGTTCCGGTTAACTGTCTACTAGCAAAACTAATTGGCCCAGGTGCGCCGCAGCCTATGTAATCATTGCAGTCTGATGACTGAGTTCTGAGGTTACCTAATGGGCCTTCACCTCCAAACACCATTAAGCCAATATTGTAGTCATCAACATTATTGGAAAGTAGACTGCGGATTGCATCCCGTACTTTAAAGCTCCTACTATCGGCCCGATGCCCGCCAACGTAGTCTCCGTTTGTATCTTCCAGCATACTTGTAGAGGTATCGAATACGATGAGTATATTCGGCGTTTGGTCTGGCGAAATCAGAAATGACTCAGGTAAAGCACTATAGTCCGAAATACTTTGTGCGTGGACAGTGGTGTTAGCGAATATCATTGCCAAAACGATAAAGAATGCTCGACCAGCGAACAGTTCTGTATAGTTTAAAACGTTTTTTCGAATATATTTCATATTTAAAGGCCCTCCGCCAGATAGGTACTTTGAAGCATTACGCGAGTTTCGTCATAATTACCAGAGGTAGCCAATGCGGTAACTCTGAATTGGGCGCTATCGAGGCTGCAATAGGGCCAGAGGGCTAATTCGTTTTCATACGGGTTTACGGTTCCGCCGCTGGAAGCACAGTCTGATTCGCCAGTCGTATCAACGATGTAGCCCATAAATTCGATAATGTATTTTGGGGACGTCGCGAATCCATAACGGTTCTGCAGTACTTCGCTCAGTTTTCGGTGTCGACTGTTGTTGGTCCACACGTTGATGCTGCTACTGTTATCCGTGATATCGACCCAATTGTGTAGGCGAACGTCAGAGGGGGGGACGCTCCCGCCGGTGTTACCATCATTAAAAAATTGCTCTCGTGGAACACACAATCCCCCTTCGCCGTCGACCGACGCTTCACAATTAAGCCCTTCAGTAGTCACTATTCTATCTTCACCACTACCGCTGATCACTTTTTCGATTATCAAATCTGAGAATGTTTCGACAAATGCTTCGCCCGTCAACAAGGCGGCTTCCGCGGATTCAAAGGCTTGCGCTCGCTGTACAATATTAAGCGTCATCTTCTCGTTAAAAAAGTTTGCTCTCAATGAAGTGACGCCTAGTAATGTACTCACAAACAAGAAAACTAAGGAGATAAACAAGGCGATACCATTGTTATTTTGTATGCTTTTCATTTGACTATTCTTTATTAAAGGTTGTAAGTTTGTGCGTATATGATCAGCACAAGACTATTAATTTCCGTTACTGTTTACCGCCGCCCATACCACCACCGCCCACCGCTGCGGTGGAGCAAGTGTCAATTCCATTATCCGCTTCACTCTCATCCTCATCGACCGTATCGCAGATGGAGTAGGCTAAATTGTCGTCTAAGCCGCGATTGCGCAATTTAATGGTGCTGTTTGCCGCATAACGAAGGGTTAAATCATCAATGGCGTGGGTGAATTCAATGCCATCTAGTAGGCTATAGGCGGTGCCCAGAGCTTCACTCTGGTCTTGGCCGGCCGCAGCGTTCGGTGACATAATTAGTAAACCCACACGCACGCTGACGATGGCATTCCAATCAGATATCTGATGTGCACTCACATAACGATTAGGACTATCATCCCCGGTAACATCTTCGCCATACAGTAATTGCATGGTTTCAACGCCTTCGACTAGTTCTTCTAGATTTGCGGCCACAAACTCGGTTGTCTCAGCGCTGAATGGCAAACTTGAGCTATAACGAAATAATGAGGGTAATCCGCTTGGACCCTCACCAATGTAAAAATAAGTTTGTTTGAATTCAAAGAGTGTATCGTTGTAATCATAGTCTCGAGACCAGCTTTTTGTTGATCCAGTATGACGGTTGCCTGGATCGTTGTGGCCGTTGCCTTCACTGGCAGTAATGCTAATCTGATCGCCATCGCCATTTGAAAGATGTTGGAATAATTCAGCTTCAGAACAATTGCCGACTAGCAAGATGCTTTGATCTTCGAGACCGTGAGGGCTTTGGACAACAATCGGCGTACTACTGTCGTCGTGATTTTTGATAGTGAGGTCTAGCTCAGCAAAGTTTTTGAAATAGATAACATCCGAACCTGCCACAACCCGTCCGATCAAGGTAGTGGGTAAATTCGCGCTGCTGCCACCCGAGGCTTGAGCCCATGCGGCGCCTTCGGCCGGAACAATCAGGGGTATTCCGCTCAGTTCAAATGCGTTGTCACCAGAATCGCCCGATGCTGTGCCAGTGTACTCCCAGCCCTGTACTGGTGCTTTAAAGCTCAGGAAGTTAGATGGGTCGCCATTAAGCTTGTTACGAATTCGACCAATACAGCCTGAATAGCCAGCATCACGAATATCTGTTGTTAAGAAATGCAGTCCAAATCGAGCATTTTCTTGGATGCGGCTTACACCTTCAGTAATGCGCGACGTCTGCCGGGTTGCCATATAAGACTGTACAACCGCTGCGCTAAGTAATAGCCCCAAAGTGATTGCAACTAACAACTCGACTAAGGTGTAGCCTTGTTGATCATTTGACGTATTTGAAGTGTCGTTTGCCATACGTATAACCTGTCTAATATCTATCTATGTATCTGATTTTTCTATCGTTTTAATACGCTATCAATTACCAACTTGAAAATGATAAACAAACTCCTTGGATTCGTCGGAAATACCGTCAACAGCATCTTCTTTGAGGTCTTTTCGGTAGCGGTCTTCCCACTTAATTCTCATTGAATATAAGAGGTGAGAGTCGTCGTAGCTAATGTTTACGCGTGCGTTGGGCAACAAAACCCTTGCTTGTTCGCGCCAATGGTAGAGATCAAATTGGCGCATTTCATTGCTAGAACAGGTATCGCCATTGAAGCAACTAATCTGAGCTACTGTTCCATCTTCATCGATAGAGTAATTTTCCGCAGATTCTGGGTTTGATCTGATTCGACCGATCATGTCGGCGGCTAGAAACGTAGCCTGCGTTCGCACATAAGACTCATAGGAAAGTTTAAGTGATGTGCTTTGCAATGCCGCCAGACCCAACAAGCCGATTGCGATTATGATTATTGAAACCAATATTTCGATTAAACTGGTGCCGGCTTGCAAATAACCAATTTGTGCCATTGGTTTGCCTGACCTAAACGTTATGTACATGCGTTCTTTCCAGTTGCGTTTTCGCGGCTGATCTTGCCTGAAAGCGATACTCGAATGATATAACCGTTTTCACCGCTGCGATCATCACAGATCTGCATTTCTACCGCGGCGCTATCAAATAAATACCCGTCGGATCCAAAAGATACAAAACTAGACGCGTTAGTATCGGTGACCATAACGTTTTGGCCATCGGCTAGATCGATTTGTTGAATCAGGGTGTCAGTGGCTGGGGCATAAGAGCGTTTCGCTGTCGTCAATGTTTTAATCGGCGCTGAATATAGAATAAATCCAGTATTCCAATGGCTGGCGATACCACCACAAGTAGGTGTATTAGTATTCGCATTATTTGAATGACATACGAATGTAGGCACACTGCGAGAAATAGCAGTTTGGCGCGCTACTTTTAAGGCAATCATTAAATCATTAGCCTTGGCTGTGAGTCGGCTGTTTTTAATAGAAGCACTAAAATCGGGTATTGCCAAAGAAACCAAGAGTGCAGCGATCGCGATCGCTACCATTAATTCAATTAAGGTAAACCCTTCACCTGCTGAAAATAATTTAACTTTAGCGAGCCTACTGGCTTTATTGAAAAAACTTGAACTAGAATCGTTCTTGCACATTTTGCGCATTCCTATTATGGTTATTATAGTCTGCAGTGTTAGCGCTGAATTATTCTAAGTAGCTGCTTAAGAGGAGGTTGGAGTTCCCATCAGCGTTCAGGGTCTGACCAAGTCACCATACGCTTTATTTGCAATGTGTTTACAATATCGCCTAGAATTTGACAATAATTCACAATCAGAATATGAGTGAACGAGATAGCTTCGTCATCTTTCAGGTCTTCAGAAGTGGCTCGCTATTGGACGTGGTTTTACTTTGCTAACTTGGTCCTCCGATGCCAAGTGAAACCGTCAAGGCCCCTGAAATTGGCGACCTAGTGAATTTGATATCGGTGTTTTAAGTTCTACTAAGGGCGTTAGAGTAATTAGAGGTTCTAAGTTATTTTTGTGATCAGACCTAGCAAATTTGTAAACAGACGGGCGAAGCATTACAGCTCAAATACTGGTAAAGCAGGTGATCAACGCAATCGAGCGCTGGGGTAATCAAGTTGTTGATGATGTTGATTGGCAAACCGAGAGAATTGCTCAAAGCCGGTCCGCTGAGTTGCGGATAGGACAGGGTTTTCCTAAAGTCCTGACATTAAAATATGAGTAGCTAACCTCAACGCTCAAGCCGCTAACGTTCTTCTAATACTGCCGTGGGATTCAGTAATACCAGTTGATCCAATAGCCCAAATCGAGAAAAAGCCCAATATATTGTTTGTGTATTAGGCTTATCTTTATTTGCTGATTCTAATATCAGCAAATCAGGTCGTTCTGCAACATTTTGTGACATTGGCAGCGGCAGCGGCAACAGCAGCCTTTACTTCCAACTCATTAATAGTCAGGGCCTGACATGCATCATCTGCGACGATTTGTGAAGTGGCGGTAACCTCAAAGCAATTTTCTCGGCTATTAGCCGTACAAGCTCTAACATTGCGAGTTGCCATGTTTACATCAATGGAAATTGTATAATCGTCATTGCTAAGGTTGTTGCAAGCATCGTCAGTATAGGTGCTGGTCAAAGTGAATCTGCGTTCCAGTAAGGCCACACACTCAAGTATTGATGCTGTTGCAGTAGAGCGTTTGCCTTTGAACACCGACTCAAGGTAAGAAGGGTAGGCGACTGATGCTAGCACACCGATGATTGCGACTACAATCATCAACTCTACCAATGTGAAGCCTGATATTGCGTGGTGTGGAAATGAGATTGTTAAACCGCTTAGATTAGACAAATAGCGCATTATTGGACCTCCAATTCACGCCAGGAAGTACCCCCCATTGGGCCTAGGCGCAATGGGGCCACTGACGTCGGGTACTTCTCCGGCGTCTGTGCCACCGCGTAATAGAAGTTTCGAGCCCTTACCGCCATTCGCGGTCCCGTACGGATTTTCTACTACCAATAAACCTATACCCGTGCTCGCACTTTTGCCAAATGTTTTGGTTAAATTAAGATCACCGTTGGCATCAGTACCGAATGTTCCTGCAAATCCAGAGGTATAGCTGGCGGTTCCAGTCACTATATCGGCGCCGTTAACAACGCTGGTCCCAAACTCGCCCTGACATTGGTTAGCATCGGGCACAGGCGGAACGAAGAAAGTGTAAAACCCAATATTTCTGAAGGAAACAGCCGGCGCGGTATTTTTTGCGGACGGTGGCCCTAAAGGAAAGCGGTACTTCCAACCATTAAGACTGGTGTCACTTAATATATGCGCGCGCAGTTGGTTGAATTTCGTCTGGCCATCTACCGGTGGGGAGATATCGCCACCACTCGCTGTGACATTCCCGTTGACGTCGATAGTGTCCGCAATAACATTGACACCTGTTACATCTCAAAGTGAGGCCAACGGCACACTCGAGTAGGTGTATTGTAGTTCGATTACGCCGTAAAATTATTTTGGTTATTATCTTCAACATCCACAGAAGTTAAGTAGCGACCAGTACCAAAAAGAACCCAACTTATGGATTTACAGAGAAATACTCATCATGCTTATCGCTTAATGTATCACTTTGTTTGGATACCTAAATATAGACATAAAGTGTTTGAGGAACCTTACCGGGGAGAACTGAAAGCTATTATTGAAAAAATTGGATATGACTACGATATCGACATTGTCGAGCTAGAAGTGCCAGTTGACCATATTCATATGGTTGTTAGGTCAGAGCCGAAGGTGTCGCCGTCGAGCGTGATGCAGATCATTAAAAGTATCTCTGCTAGAGGATTTTTCAAGTTACGCCCGGAGATCAAGAAGAACTATTTCTGGGGAGGTAAGCTTTGGACGCAAAGCTATTTTGTAGAAACGATTGGTAATGCGAACGAAGAGGTAATTCGTGCATATGTGAAGAACCAACTAAGCGGGATGAATCAAAAAGAAGAGAATGCTCGGCAACTCGGGCTGTTCTAAACTCGGTCGCTTGCGGGCGAGTAGTTTAACGATGACTCGCCCAATACTTACGCAGCAGCAGTAGTGTTCGGTCGGGCAGAAACACAAACTGGTCTTTGCGTCCTTTGCCGCAACGCACGTGTACTTTTTGCCGAGCAGCGTCGATGTCAGCAATCGTTAGGTTAAGTGCTTCGCTTAGGCGCAGCCCCATACTGTACACGCACAAAAGATAGGTTTGGTAACGCGCTTCGCGCGTTTGATTAATGACCTTAGCGACTTCGTCGACCGACAAGATATCAGGGAAAGTTTTAACCTTAGGCGGCTTGACGATCTCAATCCACTGCCATGGCTTGTTGAGGATGTGCCGGTAAAAGAACTGCAGGCCGTTACGATCCAGCTTTACCGTAGACCACGAATGGCTGTGAACTAATGACGAGAAGTAGTCACGCAAGTGATGCTAGTTAAGTCGGTCAGGGGAGCAATCAAAGAAAGCGCCAACGCGGCGCACAGCTCGTGAGTAGGCATCGATAGTGACATCGGCTTTGCCTTGCAGTCGCAGTACGTTAAGATGTTGTTGGTAAAGAGAGTCAAAGCGAGCTTGTTCGGATGGTTTCATTTTTTATTCCTGT
>JBLHMH010000053.1:0-20094 GCA_047621785.1 Polaribacter sp.
GCTTACAACATGAAGCGCGTGATTAATATCATCGGTGTAAAAGCGCTGATAGAGGCTATCGAGGCGCTAATATTGCGCTTTCGTCGTTTATTACAGCTTAATAGCGCTGTTTGGGGCTATTCAGGCCTTCACTGTTCATCAGAAATATGAACCTGGAGATAATCCAAGTAAGTTTTTAGAACCGCCTGTGGATCAGTGGAAATTTCGCGTTTTTACACAGTCTGGGCAAACAAGAGACGATCGATTAATCCTTAACGGGGTTTTCCGTTCCGTTGCACCTTAGCCCCTAATGTCGCCAAGGATGGTAGCTTTAGTGCGCAGTTTAATGACCTAGTCACGCTCAGCCAGTAAAATTTACAACCACTGTTGCAATTCTTGGCCTCGGTCTAATTAGTGACGTCAGTAAAGGCGAAAATCGTGGTAGACAACTTAATCATGACTTTGTTGGACTAGGTATAACGACTGTCTCGGCTGACAGTATTAGTGGTACCAACAAATTCTGGTCAGGCTCATTGCCGAAACAACATACTTCTGCCAAAAATTATGCCTTCGCAGCTTGGGTGGTCGAAGGCGGTAGCCAAGTGCCTATTCAGGTTGTTGGTGGTGAACTAGCGGGCTAGTAAGTTACGACTTAAGCACATAAATATAACTATCAGAATAGTTTGCTAGCAATTAGTCTCTAAAATTAAGTGAGAAACGCTCGTTTTTAAGACTCAAATTAGGATTATAAAAGGGGTCGCCTTTGGCAAGGAAGTCGCTCCATTTATTCAAGAAGTGATTCTGCTCTTTAATAAGTCGATCTAACTTCTCCTGCGTGTCTTCGTAGCCTCGGCTAATGGATTCATGATGAGTCGCTACACAGTGCGGTGTAAAAACGTTCAGGTAGCCCTTGTCGACTAATTTTAGGCATAGGTCAACGTCGTTATATGCTACAGCCAAATTGTCTTCGTCCAGACCACCTACCTCTTTGAATTTGGCCGTTTTTAGCATCAACATTGCACCGGTTACGGCACTCACGTTATTCACCATATGCAGTCGGCCATGGTAGCCAATGTGATTGCCTGGGAAAAATTTATGCGTATGCCCAGCCGCGCCGACCATGCCTGCCACAACACCTGCATGCTGGATTCGACCATCAGGGAATAATAACTTTCCACCAACCGCGCCGACGTCATCGCGTTGAGAAAATTCCAATAGGTTCTCTATCCAGCCCGGGGTAATGATTTCAATATCATTGTTGAGCAGCAGAGAATACTCACCATTAGCTTGGCTTACGCCGAAGTTACAGATAGCAGAGAAGTTAAATGGGATATTTTTTTCAACAAAGGTGATGCGCGAATCGAGATCGCTGAAGTGCTGCATGCGCTCAAAGGTCAATGGGTCTTCACTATTGTTGCTGACCCCGATGATCTCAAAGTTTTTATAGGTCGAACGATTGAGAATTGAATTGAGACAAGAATCGAGTAATTCAGACTTGTCTTTGAACGGGATTATAATACTGACCAAGGGGTCGCCGATAATTTCGCGTCGCACTCTGTAGGTGCCTTTAAGCGTTCCGAATTCGACACTGACGCCTCGTTCACTTTTTTTCAAACAATGTTCAATCGCTTTACGACCGGCTTCCCAGGCGTAAGATTTTGAATCATAGGACACCGCCGTTGAGCCGGGGATTTTACGCCAGTGATAAAGGATTTTAGGGATATGCACAACGCGTTCTGATTTTTGGATTGAACGTAAAATAATGTCATGATCTTGTGAGCCGTCTAGGCCGTCTTGAAAGCCACCAATTTCGTCAGCGATTTCTTTTTTAATAACCGTGAAATGGCAGACGTAATTATTGGTATTGAGTAAGTCCGGCGAGTAATCAGGCTTGAAATAGGGCTCTAGACGATTGCCTTGCATGTCCATTTTGTCTTCGTCGCTGTACGCCAAACCAATATCAGGATATTGGTTGATAGCCTTAGCATTTTCGTAAAGTGCGTCGATACTTAACTCATCGTCGTGATCTAGTAAGGCAATATAGTCACCTACAGCCATCGCCAATGCGTCGTTGGTGGTGAGGGCGATTCCTTGGTTATGATCATTCAACTGAATTGAAATTCGAGGGTCCTGCGCGGCCTCATGCTCCAAAATACGCTTCAAATAGCCTTTGGGTGATGCGTCATCGACTAGGCACAGTTGCCAATGTGGGTAGATCTGCGCTTGTACAGAACGGATCATGGGAATCAGATATTCTGGATCTGTGTTGTAAATAGGCACCAGTATCGAAAATACAGGTTTCAATTCGAAGTCTTCTATTTCCTGCTTGATCTGAACAATCTCTTGCTGACTAAGGCTATTCTCTCGCACCCACAGTTGGTAATCCTCGGTGTTTTGGCCTAATAGCTCACCGCTTTCAGGGAATGCATTAGGATCAACTTTGACTTCAACTGCCCTGGTCTCTTGCGTCTGCGCATCTACTTCTTGTGCATCGATCTGGGGAGCGACCGTCTTACCAGTTAGACGAGCCAAAGTACGTGCAGCAAATCGCTTGGCTCGTGTACTAGGGCGAGTCATCAAAAATGCTTCCATCTCTTGGTTTCGACCCAGTTGTGCATTTAACTGGTCACTGAGATTAATCACCCGTAGATTCAGGGTATGCAATTGCTGGCGTTTTTTCTGATCGAGTTCTTGATACATAGAGTTTAAATCGCTTCTATGTTCAATTGCCTCAGCTAATCGGAGTTTTGTGAACTCTAATTCTGAGCGGTATTCATTGAGCGTGTTTTGGTGGCGCAGCAAAGCGCGATTCTGATCGCCGACAGCATCGCTGAGCGTGCTGAGTGCAGTATCATAGTCGTCATCATGCAATAGGGCTATTTCAACTACCAAACTGGTGGTCGTTTCTATTTGCGGCACGGATTGCATGTCAAACACCAAGTGTGGATCAGCGTTTAAGGCGACAAAGCCGGTTTTAGTGACCTTAGCGTTGTTGCATGAAGCTTTGAGTTTTACCGCTTCGAGTGTTTCAAGTTTATGAATGGTATTGTTCTTTGCATCAATCAGCTGCAAGGAGCTAATTGAAAATATACCGCGTCCGTCAATCGGGTCAATTCGTAGGAAGGGCTTTGAGGCAGTGTACTTAGGCAAGTCGATGGTCAGGGTTTGAATGCTGTCGTTAGCTTCCCATTCGCAAAAAACAGCGGATTCAAGATCCATTACGCCTTCGGCATTGCCCCACAATACTTGGCACTCAAGCGCGCTGTCATGGGGTTGTGATTGGCCGCCAAAAGACTGAAGTAGGACATGTTCTACAGACTTCGCACGAAAATCGTTACCTATCTGAGACTGTAAAGACTCTTCTAGCTCAACCATTTTCTGTAGTTCTTCAACGTGGCCTGCGGCAGGCAGATACTGCGCCACAAAACTACCAATAGATGAGATATTGTTATGCTCGGCAAACCCTTTGAGCAAGGCTTTGTTTTCAAAGGCAAACCAAAATAGCGCTCTGAACACCACAAAGTCAGCGCCAAAATCACCTTCAATACTCCATTCGGTATCGATCAACTGATACTGCCGAGTTCCGCCACGTTCGTTTAGTACTATGTTAAACGGTAACAGGTCGTAGCCAACCTTAGTGAAGTTGTCTTGTTTGGCTAAATCGTGTAAGTACTCACTATATTCGACAATTAGTTCACGCAATTGCGAGTGATTTTTTTCAAACACCGCGTGAATCCAATCTTCGATCAGTAACCGACCCTTGTGAAAAACCTGCGGGGATAGGTCTTGGCTTACCTTTGCAGCCAAACCACCGTCTGGGGCTGTAACTTTATAATCTGGATAAACGGCTGTCTTACTAACTTCGCCAGCCGATCTACTGCGTTGGGTTAATGCCCGCCACTGCGGTTTGCGACCGGTACCTGGATAGTGGCTGAAATCATTATTATAAACTCGACGAGTGTGCCTGGTGCTGGATCCAGCAAAAACGATAAATCGAGATGCTCGATCAAACACACGCTGTCGATTGTCATCGAGGTTTTTAAACAGTAAATATTCGTTTATTTGCGAGTTATCAATAGCCCCCAGACGATAGTAGTGATTTTTCGCATTCAGGTTAGAGCATAAATAGTCTTCAGAAAAAAGATTCTGGCAGCGGTCGCCCTGAGACAGGGTGGCGTTGAAATCTAGGGTCGAAAAATTAGCGCTGGCTAAAGTATCGAGTAATTCTTTGCGATCAAACTCAAGTTCGAAGTCGGTGCTGTATAAGTCCTGAAATGCAATCGACTCAGGGTTGAGATTATTGGCGGAATCTAACCATTTGGAAATACGCTCGCGATTACGAATATTAATTATAAGCACGCCCGAATTGCTGAGCGACGCTTGCAGTTTAGCTAGCAGAGGTATCTGATCGTCTTTTTTCAAGCCTAAGGCTTCGAACTCGGCAATCACAATCAGGTCATAATGCTTAGTCGGCAGCACTAGTTTTTCTAGATCATGCGAAATATGACAGATGTTTTGCTTATTCGCACAACGCTGTGTTGCCAGTCGAGTTCGACCACAATCAATTTTGACCGCGTCGACGGTATTTACATGGTCGGATAAAAAGTGCGCCACACCGCCCATATCTTCAGATAGGTCCAAAGCATGGTTGATGCCTTTGAGGTTCAGGGATAGTAAGTAATTATGGCGGTTAGCGGCTAGGGCTGTGCGTAATTCATCAGTTTGCAGTCTGGTTTCAACGTCAAGTGAGAACAGTGACTTATCTTTGGCTGCGGTGAATACGTCTGTGACAGCAATTTGAATGTAATTGCTCAGCATCGACTCCCGAAATACATTACTGGTATCTTGGTAGATATCGTTAAGCAAACCCAGTTGTGGGTTGAGTTCGAGTAATTTGGATTGGTCGAGCATACAGAGCTTGGGCCAGGCAACGCCGTTAATGATTGGAGCAAGCCAAATAGCGATTCTAAATATGCGATTTGCTTACATTTTAAAGCGCGAATATACCACGCCAAGCCTACTTTGGGCTCTATCGCCGCCCAAAAATAAGCTTGTCTATTTAAGGATGCCTACACTTATTTCTTTTTTGGGATGTAAAGATCAGTAATAGTTCCTTCATAGACCTCAGCAGCCATAGCCACAGTTTCAGACAGGGTAGGATGAGGGTGAATAGTTAAACTAATATCCCTGGCGTCTGCGCCCATCTCAATAGCAAGAGCGACTTCTGTAATTAGGTCGCCTGCATTAGTGCCAACAATTCCTCCCCCTAATACGCGGTGCGTCTTGGGGTCAAATAACAATTTGGTTTTTCCTTCGGTACGGTCATTACCGATTGCTCGACCTGATGCCGCCCAAGGGAAGTTGCCCTTCTCATATTCAATGCCTTGGCTTTTGGCTTGGGTCTCTGTTAAGCCAACCCAAGCGATTTCTGGGTCGGTATAGGCTACCGATGGAATCACCGTCGCCTCGAAACCGCTCTTATGCCCAGCACAGACTTCGGCGGCGACTTTCGCTTCATGAGTTGCTTTGTGAGCCAACATTGGTTGGCCAACTAAGTCCCCAATAGCATAAATATTGGCAACATTGGTTTGCATTTGATTATCAACCGCTATAAAGCCACGGTCGTCTACCTCTACGCCAGCCTTAGCTGCATCAATAAGGTCGCCATTAGGTCGTCGACCAGTTGCAATAAGGACGTAATCATAAGCTTGTGCCGCTGGGCCATCATCACCATTGGCGGCGCTAAAGTTAACCTTGATCTCGGTTTCACCGGGTTCAATGCTATCTACCTTGGTATTGGTCATTATAGTTTTAAGCAATGACTTAATACGTTTCTGTAAGGGAGCCACTAAGTCCTTATCGGCACCCGGTATGATTTGTGGCATAAACTCTACAATCGACACTTCGGTGCCCAATTCAGCATAAACAGTGGCCATTTCGAGGCCAATGATTCCACCTCCAACGATTAACATCGTTTTTGGTATCTCTTTGAGCGCCAGTGCTCCGGTAGAATCGATCACTCTGGGGCTATCACTTTCAAAAATGGGTAATACAGTTACCCTAGATCCTACCGCAACAATTGCTTTATCGAAAGATAGGCTGCTGGACTGGCCATTCGAATCTTCTAGGCTCAGCGTGTTAGCTGAGGTGAACTTAGCATAGGCATTAATTACCTTAACTTTACGAGCTTTGGCCATGCCAGCCAAACCACCAGTGAGTTTACCAATGACTGATTCTTTGAAGCCTCGTAGCTTGTCTATGTCAATCTTGGGTTTCCCAAAGCTGATCCCGTGATGCTCCATTTCGCGCGCCTGCGATATTACTGCAGCTGAATGTAATAATGCTTTTGACGGTATACAACCTACATTTAGGCATACTCCGCCCAGATCTGGGTATCTTTCAATCAAAGTCACATCCAAGCCTAGATCAGCAGCTCTAAATGCTGCGGTATAACCTCCAGGCCCAGATCCAATAACAACTAAGGGTGCATGTTGATCCGCATTGCCTATTGCTTTTGCAGGCTGTACAGCTTGCACCTGGTCATCGCTTTCTAAAGCGGCCTTATTGTCGGCGGCAATAGGTTTGTCGCTGGTAACCGGCTCGGCGGCACTTTCTTGGCTGTCAATACTAGCGATTACATCGCCTTCGTTAACTATGTCACCCACTTTAATCATTACCTTGGTGATTGTTCCGAGATAAGGGGAGGGCACATCCATTGATGCTTTGTCGCTTTCAACCGTAATTAAAGAGTCTTCTAGGGCGACCGAATCTCCAGCAGAAACGATTACATCTATCACTTCTACGTCAACGGCTCCACCAAGATCAGGGATTTTTATCTCTGGCATTATCTATTCTTCCTACGAGTTTGTTTCGAGTTATGTTGCGGTCTCTATAAAGCAAGGCGCCTGACATCTTCTAGTACAGATGCTATCTGACGAGTGAATCGAGCTGCTTCAGCACCGTCGATTACACGGTGATCATAAGACAAGCTGAGAGGTAACATAGTTCCTGGTACAAATTTTTCACCGTCCCAAATAGCTTCCACTTTACTTCTGGAGACGCCGAGAATCGCAACTTCCGGTGCATTGATAATCGGCGTGAAGCTTGTGCCGCCAATGCCTCCTAAACTGGAAATCGTGAAGCCAGCGCCGGTCATGTCTTTGGAGGTTAATTTTTTATCGCGTGCTTTAACCGCTAATACACCCATCTCTGTAGCAATTTCGGCAACGCTCATTCGGTCTGCATCTTTCAGTACCGGTACAACTAGGCCGTTGGGTGTCTCTACTGCAATACCTATGTTGAAATACTTTTTAAGGATGAGATTTTCGCCGCCAGGTTCTAACGAGCTATTGAATTGAGGATAGGTTTGTAAAGCATTCACCACCGCTTTAACGATAAACGCTAGAGGCGATAATTTAATGTCTTTTTTCTGGCTAACATATTCCTGATTTAACTGCTTTCTGAACGCTTCTAGGTCATTGATATTAGACTCGTCGTGATGAGTGACATGAGGTACGTTGAGCCAAGATCTATGCAAGTTCCTAGCGGTTAACTTTTTAATTCGGTTTAATGGCTGAACTTCAATCTCTCCAAATTTGCTGAAGTCGATGGCGGGCACTTCAGGTATGCCAGCACCGGAATTGGATTGATTAGCATTACCTTGTGCGGGACTGCTGGTCATAATGCCTTTAACAAAGCTTGTTACATCGCCCTTGTTGATTCGACCTTTACGGCTAGACCCGCTGATTACAGAGAGGTCCACGCCTAATTCGCGTGCGAAGCGCCTTATTGAAGGAGAAGCGTGAGATTTTTCGCCTGCAGGCTTTGCTTCAGTGCTTGTTGCCACATTTGCTGCCGGGGCCGGCGTTGACGCAACTGGCTGTTGTGGAGTTTGTTTTTGATTACTGCTCGCTTCTTGGGAAGGGGCCTGAGTCGTGGCTGTTGTATTGCTCTTCAATTTAACAATGACGACGCCTTCAGTTACATCTTGGTCAAGGCTTACTTCGATGCTCTCAACTGTTCCAGCAGCAGAGCTTGGTACTTCCATGCTGGCCTTATCGCTTTCTAAGGTTAGAATAGGGTCTTCCTCGTCTAGAGATTGGCCCACGCTTACTAAAATCTCAATAACTTTGGCCGAGTCACCACCAATATCAGGAACCGTGACATCTATTACTTGTGACGATTGATTGGAGTCTTGCTTAGTCTCGGCAACGGCCTCAACGTCTGCTTGCGCTGCCTGATCGGAGGAGGCTTCCAGTTCTAGAATTAAATCACCTTCGCCCATCTCTTGATCGGTTTGTGCGCTGATAGACGCCACTATTCCAGCTGCTGTGGACGGAACATCCATACTGGCTTTGTCACTTTCTAGAGTGATCAGAGACTCGTCGACACTGACAAAATCGCCGACTTTGACGTGCAGTTCGATAACCTTAGCGTTATCGCCACCAATGTCGGGCACGGTAATCTTAGTTGTTTGTGTATTGTTACTCATATTACTTTCTGCTTTTGTGATTGGTTGCTCGCTGGTATCTGAAATCGACTGCTTATCCGACCCTTTGACTGTGCTGCGCTCAATATTATCTAATGGAGTGTCGTTTGTTGCCTGGCTTAACCTTAGCTTATCTTTTTGCTTTTGCTTGACGGCTAAGCCTAAACTCTGTTGTTGAGCACTGATTTCCGCTTGGCTGAGTTCTAGCTGAGCAGGTTCTGCCCGAATAGGCTCAGCTTTTACTGATCGGTCGATTTTCGTCTTTTTCTTCTTTGCTTTGGTCTTCTTGGTGCTGGTCTTTTTTACGGGCTTATCTACAGCAACTTTTTTGTTACTCTCGGATTCTTGGCTAGCGGTAATATGCGGGGTTGCGGTACTACCAGCCACCTCTGTTTCTAATAAGAGAAGTGGGGTCATCACCGATATATTTTCTCCTTCTAAAACGATTAATTCACAAATTCTTCCGGCTCTAGTTGATGGTAGATCTATTTCTTTATCTCCACTTTTAACCCGAAATAAGGTATCACCTATTTCTACTGTATCCCCCTCAGCGACTTCAATAGAGGTGATTTTAACCTGTCGAAATTCATTTAATTCTGGTGCTGTCAATTCCAAATATTTAATCATTAAGCTGTCCCATAGCCTTAACTAGAACCTTTACGCTACAACCATATCGATTACAGACATACTCGCTCCTAGCCCTTAATATTAACCAACAAAAATTCACTCCACACCCAGTATTATTGCGTATCTGGAGAAGGTCTATCGGCGTCGATACCAAACTGTTTGATTGCTTTACTGACTACCTTAGCGTCGATACTGCCATCCTCGTACAAAGCGGAGAGCGCGGCAACTACGATGTATTGATGGTTTACCTCAAAATAACTCCGTAGTTGTTCGCGGTCATCGCTTCGGCCATAGCCATCGGTGCCAAGTACAACATAGCGAGAGGGCACAAAGGCACGAATTGAATCGGCATAGGCCTTCATATAATCTGTGGCCGCGATAACTGGGCCATTTTCATCTTGCAGACATTGCTCTACATATGAGATACGAGGTTTTCCACTTGGATGAAGAATGTTCCAGCGCTCAATAGCTAGACCCTCGCGGCGTAATTCGTTCATGCTGGTGGCACTCCAGACATTGGCAGCAACTTTGAATTTTGACTCAAGTATCTCCGCCGCCATGATCACTTCATTCAAAATAGTTCCAGAACCGATGAGCTGCACCGTCGCTGTTTTACCGTCATCTTTGGCGCTCTTACTTAATCGATAAAGGCCTTTCAGAATGCCTTCTTCTGCTCCTTCAGGCATTGCTGGGTGACGGTAGTTTTCGTTCATCACTGTGAGGTAATAGAACACATTTTCTTGTTCCACGTACATGCGTCGCATGCCGTCTTGAATAATCACCGCAAGCTCATAGCTAAAAGTAGGGTCATATGAGATACAGTTAGGTATGGTTGCAGCCTGCAAATGCGAATGACCGTCTTGATGTTGCAGACCTTCGCCAGCAAGTGTCGTTCTACCGGCGGTGCCCCCGACCATAAAGCCTCTTGCTTGCATATCACCAGCGGCCCATGCTAGGTCACCTATTCGTTGAAAGCCGAACATTGAATAGTAGATATAAAATGGAATCATCGGCAATTCATTGGTCGAGTAGGATGTCGCAGCTGCAATCCATGAAGACATAGCCCCGGCTTCATTAATGCCTTCCTCTAGAACTTGGCCTTTAACATCTTCGCGGTAATACATTAATTGCTCAGAGTCTTCAGGCTGATATTTTTGACCTTCATTGGCATAAATTCCGAGCTGGCGAAACAAACCTTCCATACCAAAAGTACGGGCTTCGTCGGGTACGATTGGAACGATCCGGTCTTTGATGTTTTTGTCGCGGATCAATGCGGAAAGAATCCTAACAAACACCATGGTGGTTGATATTTCACGATCTCCAGTAGACTCCAACTGTTTTGCGAAAGCAGATAAATCAGGGATTTCTAAGGTTTGCTTGGTGTTCGGGCGTGAAGGCAAGTAACCGCCAAGATGTTGTCTGCGCGAATGTAGATATTTGATCTCGGGAGAATCCGGGTCGGGACGGATGTACTCCAACGTTTCTAATTGTTCATCCGTGACTGGAATCTTAAACCGGGCGCGAAACCCTTTCAGAGACTCAATATCCATCTTTTTTTGTTGGTGCGAGGTGTTTTGACCTTGACCAGAGTCCCCCATGCCTAAGCCTTTGATGGTCTTAGCCAAAATAACGGTTGGTTGGCCCTTATGTTTAATCGCCTGAGTATAAGCCGCGAACACTTTATCAGGGTCATGACCACCACGTGTCATTAGATCGATATCTTCATCGCTCATATGCGCGACCATGGCTTTCAACTCTGGTGAATTCCAAAAATGCTCGCGGGTGTAAGCACCACCTTTGGCCTTAAATGCTTGATACTCGCCATCAACACATTCTTGCATGCGCGTAAGCAGTATCCCATCGGTATCTTTTTCGAGCATGCGATCCCATTGTGAGCCCCAAATTAGTTTGATGACGTTCCAGCCAGCACCCCGAAACTCAGACTCTAGTTCTTGAATAATTTTACCATTGCCTCGCACCGGGCCGTCTAGGCGCTGCAAGTTACAATTGATCACGAAGATCAAATTATCCAGTTTTTCTCGGCCGGCCAGACCCAGTGCGCCTCTAGATTCCGGTTCATCCATCTCACCATCACCAAGAAAAGCCCAAACTTTACGATTTTCTACAGGAATTAATTCACGATTACCAAGGTATTTTTGAAAACGAGCTTGGTAGATTGACATAATGGGGCCAAGGCCCATTGAGACAGTCGGGAACTGCCAAAAATCTGGCATCAACCACGGGTGAGGGTAGGAAGATAGGCCGTTGCCACCGACTTCCTGACGAAAATTATCCAATTGATCTTCGCTTAAACGACCCTCAAGAAATGCTCTAGCGTACATGCCCGGCGCCGAATGTCCTTGGTAATAGATCATGTCGCCGCCATGGTCGGCATTGCGCGCTCGCCAAAAATGATTGAACCCCACTTCGTAGAGAACTGCAGCAGAAGCAAAACTTGCAATATGACCACCGTATTCAGTATTGATTTTATTGGCTCGCAATACCATAGCAGCGGCATTCCAACGGACCATTGAGCGTATTTTGAACTCTATCTGGCGGTCGCCAATCAGAGCCTGTTGTTTGTCCACCGGAATAGTGTTGATATACGGCGTATTTAAACCATAGGGAAGTTGAGCGCCAGCTTCACGCGCCGCATTGGTCAATTCCTTTAATAAAAACTTTGCGCGATCGGATCCATCGGCCTCGATAACACTCTGCAGTGCATCAATCCATTCCTGGGTTTCCTGAACATCAATATCGCTGCTAGAGTTTATGTTTTGATTACTCATAAAATACACGTTCTACTTAAGTCTGATGGTTTAAATGCGTTACCGCACTACTATTATTTGTCTAGTGAATGATACCCATAAGTTTGAGTGATGTAAATATGGTTGGTCTCAAGAAACACAAATAATTGCTGGGTTTTGCTTAAAATTTGGCAAAAACACCAAGCCTTGCTGTGCCTGTCATTGTTTAACTCACGCTGGCACTCACTAAGCAACTGAGATTTACGATCCCCCGCGGTGTCGTGGTGCTGGTGATTGAGTGAACTGGAATCGTTGTACCTAACAAAATTGGTCCGACAGATATTCCATTGGCAATCGACTTTAGCACAGTGTAAGTAATGTTCGCGGCGTCTAGGTTGGGCATTATTAGCAAATTTGCATTTCCGCTGAGAATGCTCTTACCCGATTTTTCGCGTATTACAGGGTTTAAGGCCATACCACCTTTCATTTCACCATCAACTACTAGCTCAGGCGCCATTGTGGCCAGTATTTCTTTGGTTTTCGCCATCTTAAGTGCGGATTGGGTCGAGTGCCCACCAAAATTTGAATGAGACAGTAAGGCCGCCCTAGGTTCCATGCCAAAGCGAGTGATCTCTCGAGCAGCCATTATGGTAATTTTTGCTAGCTCTTCGGCCGTTGGGTCCTCATGAATGCTGGTGTCTGCTATGAAGTAGGAGCCATTTTCTAACAACAACAACTGCATCACGGATATTTTATCTATTTCATCCGCTGAACCACTGCATTTCTCTATCGCATTAATCTGTTCGTGTAACTTTGTACCTGGCCCAGTTAATAGTGCGTGCGCGGTACCTGATTGAACCAGCGCACACGCCTGCTTAATTCTAGACGCTTCGTTAGTAGACTGAGTTTCAATTATCTCAAAGTCTCGTCCTTCCTGCAGTCTTAGACCCAGTTTCTCACAAACTTCCCTAATTTTATTGCGGTCACCCATCAGCAGAGGACGAGCATAGCTCTGATCAACAACGTCTTGAACGGCTCTTAGTACGCGCTCGTTCTCCCCGCTGGTGTAGAGGACTTTATGCGTTGTGTTTTGCGCTTTGTCAAAAATCGGTCTCATCACATTACCAGTGCGATACACCAAAGGTTCTAAACTGGCTCGATAGACTTCAATATCATCAAAAGGCAGTGTTGCCACGCCGCTATCAATAGCCGCTTGCGCTACTGCTGGTGAGACGGTAGTAATCAGACGCGGGTCAAACGGCTTAGGTAGAATATAATCTGGACCAAAGCGTAGTGATTCATTTTTATAGTATGAGGCAACTAATTCGTTGCTCTCCGAATGTGCTAGCCCAGCCAGGGCGGTGACACAGGCTATTTCCATTTCTCGAGTAATGGTGGTTGCTCCAACATCTAGCGCTCCGCGAAATAGAAACGGAAAGCACAGTACATTATTTACTTGATTTGGATAGTCTGAACGCCCCGTGGCCATTATTGCGTCTGGGCGATGCTCATGGACAAGCTCAGGGCGTACTTCCGGATCAGGATTCGACATGGCTAAAATTAATGGCTTGTCGGCCATGCTTTTAAGCATTTTGACACTGACTAAATTAGGCTGCGAAACTCCTAGGAAAACATCACAGGCTTGCATCGCATCATCAAGGTTGCGTGCCTCGGTGTTTGCCGCAAAACGTTGTTTACTAGAATTTAGATCGTCTCTGCCTTGGTGAATCACGCCTCGACTATCCAGCATTAATACATTCTCTATATTAATCCCAATGTCGATTAATAAATTGGTGCAGGCCATTGCCGCAGCACCTGCGCCCGACACCACCAGCTTGACTTTGCTGATGTCTTTTTCAACCACGCGCAGACCATTCAAGACAGCAGCAGCAGCAACGATAGCGGTACCATGCTGGTCATCGTGAAACACCGGGATGTTCATTCGCTCGCGCAGTTTGGCTTCGATCTCAAAGCATTCTGGCGCCTTAATATCTTCTAAGTTAATACCGCCGAAAGTCGGCTCTAATGCTGCTACTATGTCGCAGAATTTATCCACATCCGTCTCATCAACTTCGATGTCATAGGCGTCTACGTCTGCAAAGTTTTTAAACAAAATGGCTTTGCCTTCCATCACCGGCTTGGATGCCAAAGCACCGATGTTTCCTAAGCCGAGTACAGCGGTTCCATTGGTGACAACCCCGACTAAATTATTACGCGATGTATACAAAGCCGCATCCAGGGGGTTGCGCTCAATTTCTTTGCAAGGCTCAGCAACGCCAGGAGAATAAGCGAGTGCCAAATCTCGTTGATTGGACAGCGGTTTAGTTGCCTGAATACGAATCTTTCCTGCGGTCGGATAGCGATGATAATGCAGTGCGGCGTTCTTTAAATCGTCAGTCATAATTGTGGTCCGTTAGTTTCAGTGGCAAAGCGGTCGAAGTGCAGAAATAAAGGTTTATACACTTAGCTTACAGCTTATAGTAAGTTGTTAATGGGGGCAGGAATAAATTCGAATTTACTCGGGTATTCAACATGAATTTGAACATCTGTACAATACGAAGACCTCACTATTGGACCCGACCCTAGTTCACACAAGGGCAGCGCCGCGTGTGAATATCGCCCATAATCGAAAAAGTAGCAGTTCCATGGCTAAAACATTCGCTGACCTTGAGTCCGCTATTTCCTCGCAAACAGGGGTAATTAGTTTTCGCGAAATTTATTTGCTGCGACGATTGGGTGTCACCTTGATGGGATCAGTATTAATCTAACGGTTGAAAAACGTAATAGGCCTAATATTCAATGCGTCTCTTTGTTCCAGCCAGTAAAATGTTTCTGAAACCGCTTGAAACGATCGACGTTAAATAGTTGTTCTATTTATAAGATGATAAATTTAGTCTCATGCATAAAGACAATTTGATAAACCAGAGTATAACAAAAAAATGACTAACAACGATGTTCAAAATAGAGCAGCCCTCGAAGCAATAATACGATTGTTTTATAAACGGATGTTGCAGGATCCTATCGTTGGATTTATCTTTGTTGATGTGGTTAAAATCGACTTGGAAACGCATTTGCCTGTGATTGTCGATTTTTGGTTCGATATACTATTCAAAGCTGAGCAGTCACCACAGCAAACCCTCTATCGCGGTAATACATTACAAAAACACTTAGCGGTTAATGAATTGGTCTCAATCAAACCTGGGCACTTCACGCGGTGGTTATATCTGTTTTCAAATGCGGTTGATGAACTCAATCAAGGCTCAAACGCGGAGTTGATGAAGGCGCGGGCAGAATTAATAGCTAAAAGTATTTCGGCGGCTATCACCAATCAGAAAAAATCACAAATGAAGTTAGTGTTGCCGAAATAACTATCCAACGCGAAATGATTGGTCCATTTACAATCGATAATCTGAGGCCTTAACCTAAAATTCCTTCACGCCGATAGAGTTTGATAGCGATGTAACTGAGGATGCTGGCTAATACTAAGCTACTTAACATCGACAGTCCTATCAACGACCAAGCAATCGCTTCGCCTTTAAGCGTCTCTATAATTATTAAACCCTGACTCAGGCTAGGAACCCACATATTACTTAGCGAGGGCGCCGGGGCTAAAAAACCGAGTAAAACCAGCGGCATACTTGGAACCAGCATTACCATACCTAAATACGACTGCGCTTCTTTGTAGCTCTTGGTGAACGATGCAACCAATACCATTAATGCGCAACCAACAAAGACGAAGGGCAGGCAAGTCAGAAAAATCTTGCTGACCTTAAAGGCACCGATGCTAATTGTGATGGCTTCAATCGGGACAAATTCAAACGACACAGCAAGGCCAACTAACACCAACAAAAAGGTTAGAGCAGAAAAAATTATTGTCGCGCCGAGCTTGGCTAACAAAATATAATGCCGGTCTGTGGGTTGTGCCAACAAGGATTCTAGGGAGCCGTGCTCACGCTCGCCGGCGGTGGTGTCAATTGCTAAGTACATACCACCGGCCATGATGAATATGATAATTATGTAGGGCATCATATTGAGAATTTCAGCATTGTGTGCTTGGGCAGAGGCAACGTCCGAGACATTCAATATAATAGGCCGAACGACTTCAGGACTAATGCCGCGGGCCTGCAGTCGTAGGGATCCTATTTGGAAACCATAACGACTAATGGCTCGGGTAATTGTATTAAAGCCAAGTGTTTTGAAGCCGCCTAAAGAACTGTCGTGAATAAGCCGCAGGGGGGCACTTCGGCCTTTATTAAAAGCGTCTGCGAACGAGCTTTCAATAATTAAAACGACGCGATGTTCACCATCATTCACTGCCTGTTCTGGGTTATTCGGCGCGGCAACGATCTGTATATTGTTTTGTTCCAGCCAGATTATTAAATTGGGGGCTAATTCCGCACCTACTACCGCCAGCGGTATAGGGTCGGCGTGAACCAAATTCGTTTCATCTTTCACTGTTTTTTCGGCAAACCATAAAAACCCAAAAAGAATCAATGGCCCCACAATGATCGACACAGCCATGGTGATCAAGGTTCGTCGGTCACGTAGATTATCGACAATTTCTTTGAGTAAAATTACTCGAAAACCGTTCCAATTAGAAATCATTAGACTAAACCCTCCTCTGATCCGATGGACTTTACGAAGGCGTCTTCTAAGTTATCTTTGCCGGTTGTTGTCCGCAAAGCGTCAGGCGAGCCACTGGCGGCTACACGGCCACTAGCAATAATTATGATTTCGTCGCAAAGGGCTGCAACTTCTTGCATCACGTGGCTCGAAAATAGTACGCAATGGCCAGCGTCTTTTAAGCTTAGAATGACTTTGCGTAGCCCTCGAGTCGCCATAATATCAAGCCCGCTGGTCGGTTCATCCAGGAGTATGTTTTTTGGTTTGTGCACCAACGCTCTAGCAAGTGCTACCTTAGTTTTTTGGCCTTGAGAAAAACCTTTGCTGCGACGCTCTAAAAAGTCGGACATCTCAAGCAGGTCGGCAAGTTCATCAATTCGTTGGTCTAAATGAGAGCCTGTTAAGCCGTGAAGTTGGCCGAAGTATTTAATGTTTTCGCGTGCAGTCAGTCGTTCGTAAATACCCGAGTTATGGGTGAGTACACCAATAGACGAGCGAGCTATTAACGAGTCTTTAACCACGTTATGATGGTCAATAAATGCTTCGCCAGAGTCTGGTTTGAGTACAGTGTAAAGTATTCGCAATATGGTCGATTTGCCAGCACCATTGGGGCCAAGTAGGCCTGTTATCTTGCCGTCAGACGCAGAGAATGAGACACCGTCTATGGCCTTGACGTTGCCAAAATTCTTAGCTAGTTGATTTGCCATGATCATGGTTGGACGCTCTGTATTTAAGGCTGAGGGCCCGTTGTATCAAAGAAAAAAGGAGAGGCTCGCTCGCGCTTGATGCAATCGGGATTTAACAGGCTCAAATCCACATGCTCTACAAAATCACTAGCCAATTGAGGAATGCAGCCTTTGGAAATCACTCCGTGCCCATGTGCCGGCACCACTAAATGTAATGAATTACTCAGCATTTGATGCGCTATTTCTCCATTATCGGGAGGTGTTATTGGGTCTGTTTCTCCGGATAAGATCAATGCCGGTTGCTTACTATCAAAAGCATCTCTGAAATCGTCGTCCATTGGGCCCCTCGGCCATCCTTGACATGTTGCCGACATAGCATCGACCATCAAGCTGCCAAAGTAAGTGTCGTCGATACCCAGCAAGTCTGATTGCTCGACGAATGGAGCGTCTTCAGCGCACATGACGCTATTATTCATGCCGATTGCATAAGCTTCTTTAAAGCGCTCAGTAATGATTTTGGAAAAGGCTGCGAGACCTAAGTAGTCACCAGCGTGTGCGGTCGCGATTAGGTTGGGTAACAGAGACAGCTGCTCTGTAGAATAAGGCATTAACCTAATCGCAGCGAGCAAGTTTTGATCATTGACTAATTGGCTTGTGGGTTTTCCAGTATAAGGATCCGCGAGGTTTACCGTCACTGGTTGGTCTTTTAGGCGTTGACGTAACTGCTTAAATTTTTGCTCGAGATCGCCAAATTGTGCAACGCAGTCTGCTGAAGCATTGCAACGCTGGACCATGTTGTCGAACGCCGTTTGTGACCGACGAGCAATTTCGCCGCCAGCTAGGTTTAGTCCAACATGGACGACTCCATCTAAAATAAGTGCTCGAGTCGATTCCGGGAATCGTCGTAGATAGTGCTGTGCAACGCGGGTGCCATAAGAAACACCATAGATTGTAAGCTGAGTATAACCAGCGGCTATTCGCAACGCCTCGAGGTCCTGTACAGCTAAGCTGGTGGTATAAAAGCGTAGATCTGAGTTGGTTCGGTTTTCGAGGTCTTGGCGGCACTGAATTGCCAATCGGCGTATCTCTTCTGGATTAATCACTCGATTTTCGGCGATTTCTGGGCAGCCTAAAAGATTAGACCTGCCAGTACCGCGCTGGTCTATCACGATGATATCTCGATCTGCTCGAATCTCATGAAAAATGGATTGTAGGCCCATATAGAGATCAATAGAGGAGCCACCAGGGCCACCTTGAATAATTGTAAATGCGTCAGCTTCGGGATGTGCAGAGCGTGCAGCAAATTTAGCGATAAACAGACCCAGTTGCTTGCCGTCTGGATTGCCAGGGTTCTCAGGCCGTCGTAAAGTCGCGCACTGTGCGTCGATACTGTTTGGGCCTGATTTAATCTGGCACGGCTTTAACTTAAAGTCGTTTGATATATCGTTAATATTTGCCTGACTGCTATTGGGCTCAGCATGACTTAGGTTATGGTCGCTGACGCCTCCCAAAAGGAAAAATGTCGCAAAGAGCGTCAAATAGCCTCGATACAGAACTTTCACTTTAGCAACGCCTTGAATTAGTTTATCCATATTAGTGAATCCCGTAGCAGACTGATCATGGCCATAATCGCTGCTTGGTGGAAATAAAAATACTGTCAGTATTCGAGTTGATCAAACTTGAATCGGGTCGCTAGACGATATCTCAAAAGGGGCGGGTAAAAAGTCTTTTATTGCTTTCTAAGGAATACTGGGTTTAGAGGATCAGATAATTCGCTGTGATAGTGATAACCGTCCTCATTGAATTGAGTCAATTTTTTAACCGTCTTTACTTTGTTTTTAAGAACCCACGCTGACATGCTGCCACGCGCTTTTTTAGCAAAGAAGCTAATCATCTTGTATTGGTCATTTTTCCAATCCTTAAATACCGGGGTAACAATATCGGCGGTAATAGACTTGGCCTTAATGGATTTGAAATACTCATTTGAGGCAAGATTAAGAAGTACATTAGAATCAATGACTTGTAGTTGTTTGTTGATGTTATCTGTAATTTTTAAGTCCCAGAACTCATACAAGTTCTTACCTTCAGGATTGGCTAGTTTTATGCCCATCTCTAGGCGATATGCCTGCATTAAATCAAGCGGCCTCAATACACCGTATAGGCCAGATAGAATTCGTAAATGCTCCTGCGTGTACTCAAGCTGTTTTTCGGTAAACCTTTCAGCTTGCATGCCGGTATAAACATCACCTTGGAAGGCGAGAATGGCTTGTTTTGCATTGCTAAGCTTAAACGGCCGAGACCAATGATGATATCGCTCAACATTTAACTCAGCCAGTTTTGGACTAATGCCCATTAGTTTTTCGATATCTAAAGGCGATTTTGTTGTTAAAATGTCTATCAGTTGCTCGCTTTGCTTCAATAGTTGAGGCTGGCTAAACTTTTTAGTTGTTGGTTTTGATTCGAAATCGAGAGTTTTAGCTGGGGAGATAACGATTAACATTGATTCGCTTAGGTTGAAGAAGTTGTTGTTGTTAACCCAGAGTATACAGGCTCTAGCGCAGAAGTTTCACATGCTGTTTATCGTCGCTGTTTTGGTGATTTGGCTTTTACTTTCATTCGCTTAGCAAAGATTATAATCTGGAAATAAAGACCTAGGTCGGCATTTTTTAGGACTAAAGTCTTGCGATGTATGCTTGAAAGTCGGTTCTAAGACCAAATAGACCTAGAAAAACTCGGATGGGAATAGCTTTTTTTAGATTAACTTAATAAGTAAGTAGACGCTTGTTAAGTAATTTTATTGTTTATGTTGAGCCGCTTGTTAAATGACCAGAGTAATTAATCTTGAAGATATAGAATTGCTTGTCTGTCGAAACTCTCGAGATAATTTCTCAGTTGACTAGTGAGATTTTGAAAGTAAGTGGTAAAGGGTTTGTTTACAACGATC
>JBLHMH010000054.1:0-19440 GCA_047621785.1 Polaribacter sp.
GTATCCAAATAACGAATATTAGAGGCATGGTGCACTCGATGGTGTGACGGTGAATTGAACAACCATTCAATTGGCCGAGGCAGACGTCGAACGGTTTCGGTATGAGTCCAAAATTGGTAAAACAAATTAATACTCATCATGGTAAAGATCATCAGCGCATCAAAGCCCAGCAAGGCTAAAGGCACCCAGAAGAAATATTTATGAAATCTCTCTCCTACCCCTTGGCGCAACGCAGTCGCATAGTGCATGCGTACTGCGGAGTGATGGTTTACGTGACCTGCCCACATAATTCGTACTTGATGGTTCAATCGATGAAACCAATAATAGGTAAGGTCATCGAGAAGGAACAATAGTCCCCAGGCCCACCACTGTCGACCAATTACGTCCTTGAGCGGGCTGATTTCATGTAAGTAGAAGATCAACGCAAAGCCGACTAGTTTGGGGATGATGTCAGCAATAACGACATAGAACATCATCCAAAAAGACGCGATGGTATCGTCTTTTTGATGCAAATCTAAGTTGCGCGCACGACCATAAAAATACTCCAGCACCACTGCCAAGAGAAAGATCGGCACAAACCAATAGATCAGATCATCTTTGGCAAATTCGGCAAGAATCTTATCAATATCCATTTATTTTCATCTACTAAGTATTGGTTGGACGTTATTCGATCTTCGTCGGTGCCTAGAGATTATATTAAACCGCTATATTTTTCTCATTTATTATTTAGAGACTCCCTAACTGCATAGCAAGCCTCGTATGATCAAACATTCATAATGTGCGACGAAACTTAAAGATACTTGCCGCAACAAACACAAACATAAAAGCAAGCAATGCTAGGTAGGCATTCGCCAAGTCTATGAAAAGTGTTTTTTTGATCAACAAACCGCGAACTATTTCTACGAAATAGGTGAACGGAATAATATAACTCAACGGCCTGACACTGTCTGGAATGGCCTCTAGCGGAAAGATGAATCCTGATAAGAGCATCGACGGCACTATAATGAAAATCGCAATGAACATGGCCTGTTGCTGAGTCTTTGCCACTAATGAAATCAGCAAACCTAAGGTAATCATTACCGAGATAAATAGCAACGCCAACAAAAACAGGAGTAACTGCGAGGATGGTTGCGGCAAATCAAAAAGAATCCAACCTGCAGCAAGAATGAAATAGAAGTCGAGTAAGCCAATAACAATATAGGGAATCAATCTGCCGACCGCAAATTGAACTTTGCTTATTGGGGTTACCAATAGCTGTTAAAGAGTTCGTTTTTCTCGCTCTCGAACAACCGAAATCCCGGTCAATATCAATGCAATTTGCATGATCAATACACCGACAACACCAGGCAGGAAAAACCAAGTTTCTTTTTTATCTGGGTTAAACAGAATCTCGGTATCCATAATGAATGGCTCTTACGCAATAACTGTATTGACGGCATCGGCATCAAAAAAATACATACTAGTCGTCACACTGTCATCGACTGCACTGCCAGATCGATACTTCATAGCCGTGGTCAGTGAAGGCATGGTTCCGTCTGCAAAAAACGTAATGTGCGGCTGCTTATTTTCGCTCAGAAATTCGGTGAAATTTGCCACAATATGCATACCCGCTTTGGCACGGCCCGATCTTATTTCATCAACGGTTTGCTCTGCGCTAGTAACTTTATATAGATCAAAGTAACCATCACTCCAGATCCCAGTGACTATCTGATTAGTGAAAAATGACTCATCTTCTACTAAATAGGCCATTCGCACATTCTGAGGTTCAAGCTTTAGCACGACACCAAATAAAATCAGCATTACCATCGGCATAACCACGATCAGCCCTACTAGCCGAGGGTCACGCCTGAGCTGAACTAATTCTTTTTTAAGAATTACGGCGATCATCTGGCTTGCTCTGCTGCTGGCTTCGCTAATGAGATAAATACATCTTCCAAATTTGCATCGACCTGCTCGATCACTGCGTCGCCCGCAAATTGCTTAATGATGAGCCGTATGTCTTCGAGTTTAAGCGAAGTGTCACACAGCACCCGCAACTCAGTTCCGAACTGATTCACTAACTCCACGCCCGGAGTACTAATTAACAAGTCTCGCAGATCTGGGTTAAAGGCGACGTCACATGAGAATACCTGAGTATCGCCTAATGCCCTTTTAATTGAATCAGGCCTGCCCTGCGCTACCATTTTACCAGCCGATAAAAATGCGCGCTGATGGCAGCGCTGAGCTTCTTCCATGTAATGCGTGGTTACGAACAGAGTTTTGCCCTGGGCGCTTAGATTGTAGAAATCAACCCAAAGAAGCTTACGTGTCCTTGGGTCTATACCAGCTGTCGGCTCATCCAAGAATAACACCAATGGGTCATCCGCTAAGGCGCAAACCAAAGCCAGACGACCTTGATAGCCACCCGACAATGCGCCGGCGAGTTTATGCTTAAATGGTTCGAGTTCATAACGCTCCAACAAAAACTGCAATCGTGATTGCTCCGTTACACAATAAATTTCTGCGTAGAAACAAAAATTTTCCCATACGCTGAATTCTTCATATTGGCCAAAATACTACGAAACGTAACCAAAATTACGCTTCGAATCCTGCACATTCTTGCCGTCAATCCGAATCCTGTCAGCATCAAACTCGATGATCCCACAGAGCATTCTTATGATCGTGGTTTTGCCTGTGGCATTCGGCCCGAGTAAACCAAATATTTCACCGCGCGCTACTTTCAATGAAACAGAATCGACCGCAATCTGGCTGCCGTATCGCTTAGTCAGGCCTTTAGCTGAAATCATTTAACTTATCCACTGCTTAGGTCAATGTAACCAATTTCTAGGGCATGGTAAATCTCCTTCTATTCATAGCATGCACTTCAATCAACCTGATAAGACGAACAGACATAGTTTTACTTCGCTCCCCCAAGGTGGGAGAATCCCATCCACGCTTAGATATTTTGTCAAACATACTATTGAGCTTGAGTAAAAAGAACACAAGAGAATTAACCCCGTGATTTCACAAACCATCATCTTAATGTCAGTCGCCCTGCTGTGCACTGGCAACACCGTGGCGCAAGAAACAATTGAAACGCCTGAACCATCAGACTGGCAAGTCTTGTTGCAATTAGACAATGATCTGTTTGCTGGCTCAGATCGCGATTATACCAATGGTGTACGAATCGGTTTTGTGCAGGAGATCCCCTTTGAATCTGATGAAGGCAAGCGCATGAATCAACGAATGCGAGATGGGTCAAAAAAACTTCAAGGTCGGCTACAATCAATGCGCATACCTAAGGATGCAAATTTGCGCTTCGCTCGCGGTTTCGGTATCAGCCAACTAATGTTTACTCCAGAAGACCCGTTGGCCCTAAGTGAACCTGAAGGACAGCGACCCTATGCTGGCTGGCTCGGGCTAGAGTATTCATTGCACGTGAAGGCAGATAATTATGTAAACAGCTTAACATTGTCAGTTGGTACCACGGGCGAATCAAGTCTAGCGCAACCGTCACAGAATTGGGTTCACCGCAATATTAGTAACAGCCCCCTATTTCAAGGTTGGGATAGCCAAATACCTTCAGAGCTAACCGTAAATATTCATTTTGATCATAAACAACGATTTAGAGGCCTCTCTAAACTCACTCCAGGCGGGCTCGAAGTAGATGGCTACTACGAAGGCGGCTTGGCTGCAGGCAACTTTAGAACCGACACCTATATCGGAGGCCTGGCGAGAATTGGTTATAGGTTACCCAGCAGTTTCTCCACCCCACGAGTAGAGTTGGGCAGCTACGGACATCAATTATTCAGCGATACAAGGAACTACGGTAAGAAGTTCTCAGGCTTTGCGTTTGCTGGGTTACGGGCTACCGCTGTACTTCATGACATCACCCTCGATGGCCCCGTGTTTAGAAACTTCAACACTGATATAGAATCTGAATCCCTGGTTGGAGAGTTGCTCTACGGAGTTGGTTTTAGATACAAAAAAGTCGCCTTAATCTTTTCACAAACGATTAGAAGTGACGAATTTACTGGACAAACAGAAAACCAAAAATTTGGCTCCTTTATGTTGCGATTTCAATCAGGTTTGAACTAAGGGGCTTCGATAATTGTAAATATCTTTACTACAGATCGACTCAACCCGTTTACACTCGTGACAAAAGCAGCTATTTCTTAATAAATGATCAGACATGAATAAAGTGAACGCTAACTTAACACCTATCACAAGCAATGAGTAACAGAACAATGACTACGCGAGTTATGCTAGAAAACTTAGCCACAGAGATTTGCATACAACAAGATAAGTTCACTAACAGTTGGCATAGTGATCCAGAGGATTTGTTAACGGACGGCAGTACTTTGATGGCCAGAGTTATCGAACAACATCGATTTAACTTTGATCTTTGGCATGAGGAAGATAAAGCTCGCGAACCAGGCGCCGACAACGCTACTATAGCCGGTGTGAAAGGACGCATAGACTCACTGAACCAACAGCGAAACGACATGGTCACGGTCATTGATGAATATCTGGATGACGGCTATTTTAGTCAGTTAGACATTAGCTTAGACCACAAAACTGAAATTCCTTGGAACTCCGAGACAATAGGCAGCATCATTGATCGGTTATCAATTGCATCATTGAAAAATTACCATATGCACGAGCAAACTGAACGACAAGATGCAGATGCAACTCATATTGCCAATTGTGCACTCAAATTTGAACGTCTGGTAGAACAACAGAATGATTTAGCCTCGGCACTTCAGTGTTTTATCGACGACATCTTTGTTGGCAAGAAACAGAATAAGCTGTATCGCCAATTTAAAATGTATAACGACCCGGCGTTAAATCCCAAAATCTATGGACAGATAGAATCGAGTTAGAAAATTGGCCGTCCCCTATAAATGCTTGGCTACAGCATCATCAACTAAAGCGATTAAATGAGAGGGCCGAATCAAGTCATACAGCTCACCATAGGTAGCATCGCCATTGGTATATTCTGGTTCTACTGTGCCGCTAAAGACCGTACGCCACTCAACAGCTTGATGACGACTACTCAACTCTGGTAGCCACTCGTTCAACTTCGCAGAAGGTGAGAATACGCAGACCGTTGGAAGCCCCACAGCTTGCGCAAAATGCCTAGGGCCACCTTCATTCCCAACAAAGATATCGCACTGCTTAAGTAAGGCACAAAGCTCACGAAGACTGTCCGCTTCAACTGTTGAATAAACGTTAGCATTACCGTCAAACCGTTGGTGAAACCGATCCACTAACTGTTGCTCATGCGCCATACCTGGCAATAGGAGTATCTGAGCGTTGTGCTGCGCCAGGCAATGTTGAACCACCTCTTCCATGTAATCCAAATTCCAATACCGATGCTCAAACTTTGAACTCACCGAGAAAGCAAATAGTTTCTTTTTCTGATCTATTCCTGCAACGCTAATTCGATTCTGCATAGCGGCATTTTCTGACTCGCTGAGAAACGCCTTAAGCTGTCGATCCTCGACGATCTGAAAACCGTCATCCATGAGCGGCTTAAGCATTGCCATTCGTTGATCAATTTTATTATTAAATTGCTTGGCTATTTTATGCGTATAGAATAAACCTCTACCCTTCTTGTAACGCCCTATTTTGTAGGACGATCTAGGCGACAGCAGGCTAATCATTTCGGTTTTGGCGGTGGAGGTTGCATCAATGATAATGTCGTAATTAGCCCGAGTGATGTGCCAAATTTTTCTAAAATAAGCTAGCGATTTTCTGTCAGCTGGCGATAAAGTCAGAATGTTATCGATATCTGGGTTTCCTTCAAACAAAGCTGCGGCATTGGCGTGCATGAGATAGTCTATTTGTGCATCCGGAAAACTGGCGCGTAAACTAGCACAAAGCGTAGACGACAGAAGAACGTCACCAATAAATTTAAAGCGAACAACTAGTATTTTCATCTCTTGATTGTTTGTCATGCTGCATTGTAAAAAATTAGATTTTACGAAACACCGCAGTAAAACCAATATCATTACGATTGGCATCGTCTGCATACCGGTAAAAATTAGTTTTCTCGAATTCCAATGGACTAATCAAACCCTCAGCTTGTAAGGCGGCAAAAGCACTACCAAATCCATACTTATCAAACGCAGTTGCGTTTACGCCTAAACAAAAAAGAGCATTGGGCTTAGCAATACGTAGTAATTCCCGCAACGCCTGAGGGCCTACATGCCCGTGGGTAAACGTGCCTGCGCTAACCACCACCCCGTAAATATCATCATCCAGCGCTAGCGGCTGACTCAAATCTGCTTGAATGTAATTTCGATAAATTCCCTTAGCCATACTCTGAGCGAGCATCTCCTGAGAGATATCGATAGCGTCGATAACACAACGCCCATTCGCTAAAATCTCCTGTGCAACGAGGCCCGTCCCTGCTCCAACATCCAGTATAGGGCTGTCGTCGATCTCGGATAAATTATGCAACACTTGAGCAATATGCGCGGGGTAGTTGTAGCCTCGGTCTTGCGCGAACGTTTGGTCGTAGCTAGTAGCCCATTTTCTATAAAGATCTACACTATCATCCGGAGTTTTAAGTGCGTGAGCATCTTTTAAACCGTATTGCTTCTCATCAGACATACCCGTCCTCCTATTTTAATATCTGCGCTATATTAGCCCAGCTGAAAGATCTGTGCACTCACACTATTAATCCATGCGCGCTTTAATTATAACCCGTGATCCATAACCCATTATAAAACCAAAAACAATTGCGCCATGATAAAGTGCTGAGAATGAGCAAACTAAAGTTAAATTATTTGATCGCTATTAGTGCTTGCGCCGCAATAGTCAGTCAATTACTGGGCCAGTATTTGGCCTTTTCAATACTTAAGCCGTTGACCAGTGTGCTGGTGATACTGTTGGTCGTTGTATACAGACAAGATAAATCTTCGCTCACCAGTATCGTAATTATTGGCCTAATCGCCTGTCTCGGTGGTGATGTATTGTTACTGGACGAGTCCTTATTCGCCTATGGCTTGTCTTCCTTTGTGCTGGCCCATCTGTTGTTTACTTACCTTTTCTACTCATTGGCTAAGGGGCGAATGAACTATGCGCCGCTAATTGCCTTGTTGTTGTTTGCGGCTTGTTTCTATTCCATTTTGCTACCCAAGCTCACAGAACTTACTATCCCAGTGGCCGTATATCAGTTGTGTATCTCGGTAATGTGCTGGCAAGGCATCAATTTATATTTGAGTAGACGTGATCAAGTTGGACGCTGGTTGTGCATCGCAGGCTTGTTATTCGTATTCTCCGACACAATTATTGCAGTGAATAAATTCCTGATACCTTTCGAGCTTTCCGGCCCAGTAATTTTGCTTAGCTATTGGTTGTCGATTGCACTAATCGCCAATGTGTTTACGTTCACCGCAGTTGAGATAAAGGGTAAGTGATCAGTGAAGATAGAATAGGTAGATCCCCTGCCCCGGCTTTTTATCCTATTTCTTGTCCTTTCAATAATTCGCCGACTTTTCAAGTCTTAGGCTTTCAGCTATTGCCAGCCGTGCAGCCACTTAGTAGTGTCTTTAAGCTCTTGCCATTGAATAGGCATAGAACGCTTTGAGATGACCGCCTCAATCTGACATGCAACTACCTCTTTTTCAAGTTCATCGTACTCTACCTCCATAACAATAAAATGCTTTTCCTTATTGCGCGGATCAGTACTAGTCCACTTGCTGTGCAACAATTTTTTTGGGTTTATTTTATTCATTTTCCCACCGAAATCATTACCTCATTACGCCGAAATGGCCAAGGTACCCAAGGCGCATCGTAGCCTGCATAGCGCGGCTCAGATACCGCAGTGTACCCCTGCTCTGCTATCCATTGCTCTAATTCTGTTTGTTTCTCCTTGTGCATAGATTCACTGCCGCGACCAGAAAACTCTAAAATAGCGACCATTTCACCGGGTACTTGGACAATATTGATGTCTGGATTATTCGGTTTTGGTAAGGTTTGCATTGTCCACTTCTCAGGCATTACAAAGGAAACGGTCCAGCTTTTGTTTTCGTTCTCAACCCGTGTAACTGGCGCGGTCATCGCGATTTTAGTTGACTCGGTTCGAGTCACCTGCGCAGTCATTTCAACTTTAGTGGCAAGTTGATTATTGCCAAATATGAAGTCTGCCAGAGCTCGAAAACCACTACTACCAGCATCGCTCATATCACCAGAGACATTCACTTGCGCTAGTATCATAGCTTGGTACTGCCGTACCTCAAATTTTTCATCTTTCAGTAAAACTGTATGGCTAGGCTCATTCACCGCGTTAGCTATGGACGGTAAAAAAGAGATCAGTAGACTTAAAACGAAGGCACCACGCATGGCTTTTATACTCAGAAAATAAAAACTTAATCGCGAGTTTACATGAGCTAGGTCGACGACGCGTGTAGGCGAGGCCGCTGAGCACAAATGAGTAACGGGCCTGAATAGCACTACCCGAGCAACCGGTCTCAGGAAAGGCCAGCCCCGTGTTTGGATTGACTAATTTCAGTCATAGTAGTAACGATTATCCCACTGAAGAAAAATGGCTTATAATCAGTTTATGCTGATAAAAACACGTAATTTTAGCCAAACCTCGCTGGATCATTTTCGTGATCTGCAACGCTTGTCATTTAATATTCTGGAACAAGCTGCGGCGGAATTAGAGCTTGGTGAAACCGAAAAAAACCTTGCTCACAAGCTAGTAAAGCGCTATCGCAAGGCTGGGGCAAGTTCCTTTTTTCACCTGCCAGTAGTGCTGTTTGGAGACCGCACTGCACTACCCGGTGATTGGTCGGTCGGTAAGTTTTTTCCTAAGTCCAAATCACTGCAACAAAATGACAGTGTCATTCTTGACGCAGCACCCCTGTTTGGCGGTTATCTGGTAGATACATCCTACAGTTTCTGTTTTGGTGAAAGCGATACGCATCGAAAGATGATGCAACACCTATCCCAATATCGTGAATCCGTGTTGGCGGCGGTAAACAGCGGTGAGAACTTCAAAGCGATTGCAGATCAAGTCGCGGACACTATGCAGCAACAGGGTTATTGCGTCGCACATACCAAACATCCAGGTGAGGTTTTGGGCCACAGAGCAATTCAGACAGCAAACCTGCCCTTCCAACTAAGACTTCAAGGATTCGACGCCCTGTCATTAACTTGGTTCAAAATGAAAGACAGTCTAGCCATGCGCGGACTTGGACGACAGAGTCCGTTATGGAACAGCCTAAGGTCCTCAGACCATAAACCCCATGATGGTCTATGGTTGGTTGAACCGCATGCGGGGCTCGAGAATGTCGGAGCCAAATGGGAGGAAATTTTAGTGATTGCAAATGGCCAGGCACGCTGGCTTGACGATAAGCCACCGCATGTTCGCCAGTGGGCGCAAATCACTCAGAGTAAAGACTATTCTCCGCTGACATCTTGACCGGTATTAATCGTAGCATCGTTGCGTGTAGCCAATCACTTGAGTTATAGGTCATGGCTCACTACTGAAGAAGTAAGTCAATAATCGGAGCCATAGGCACTGTTTGTTTGCTAATTCTAATATTATCTATCCAGCCAGTATCTCTGCCGTTGGATATGATTTCGCCTTTAAAGCCAGGTCAATGCCTGCATTCCTGTCCAGATAATTCATTACAGCCGCAGCCCCATTGTATGATTCATTTACATCTCTGCTCGTTATTCGTCGCATTGCGATGCCCTCATATCACATTGCACCGAATAAATGGCTTGGTCATCCATATCTAGATGCGCAATTGCGGCTTGTAAAATATGGGTAAATCCATTCTATAGGCTTTCTTTTCTCGCAATAGGGTGTGACTAGGGGTCCAGTCAATAATTAAATGAACCCGATGATGTTTAGACTTGTTGTGGACCGCGTGAACTGTCGCATTATTTATTTCCCAAATATCCCCTGCCTGTAAATTTTTGGTTTCGCCCCCCACATAAAACGCCACATCTTTATTTGTTATTAGCGGAATATGCACGCGGTTAGAATTCAATAATGAATAACCTTTATCCACATGATGTTCAATCTGAGCGCCTGCTTCCAAACGAGCCAAAATAATACGTATAAAGGTTCCGTCTTCTCCAAATGCCTTTTCCAATTGCGCTAAAACAGGTTCTAAGACACTCTCAAATCGTGAGTGAAATTCAGTTTTCTCTGGAATTGTGTGTGACATGTCGTCAAAAAAAATCTTAATGCTTTTAGTCTTTTGGTGAATATCGAATACAGTTTGTCGATCTGAAATTGACCAATCTTGTTCGGTCAATTGGGCTACTTTTTCTAGTAAGGGCTCAAGATTGTCGATGCTACCAATGCGGTAATAGTTTTGCTGGGTGGAAAATACCTTGGGATGTAACTGACCGCCGCCAATGTCGATAATCGGGCTACTGGTACTACGATTTTCAAATTCATAGCCATAGCGTTGAATTAAACTGGCGTCCTTAACGCAAACTAAGTCTCGCAGTTCATCATCATAGTAGTGCGAATAATGGCTATGATTTGACGAATTGCGTCGCTTAGCCGACCTTAACAGCGATGTCATTGTGGCTGCTTCTGCAACACCTAATTCATGCATCAGCTTGTCAAAATTTTCGACCAGTCCTTCAAAAAAAATGATTTTCTGACGTGCATAATCTGTCCCAAACATTCGCTCAACTAATAAACTGTAATAGCCTTTTGAATTCGATTGCATGTTCAGCACACACGCATTGGTAAATCCTGCGCCCTGCTCCTGATTGAAGTCATCAGGCATTAATAAGCCGTGCGATTTACGATAACGTGAACTCACTCCAGAATCATCTGGATAATTGAGTAGGTTAGTAATGGTGGTCTTAAAGTCAGCTTGTTTGCCATTTGAAACAATATTGAAAAGCGGGTTTTTAATGCCGCCTACGCTATTAAAAGTAAACCAGGAAAGATACCAGTCCCAAGGGTTTCGAATTATCCCAACAATCGGTACATCCTTATACTGCACAGGTAATTTAGAAATTGGATAGTGGTAACCAATGGCCTTAGCGCACGGCAGGCTATTGTAAATGATATCGTTCAGGGTCTGCCCTGCGGTCTTATGCAGATGAATAAACGTAAACTTATCGGTACATATCATGGTAATTTAGATTGGTTCAAACTTTATCCGGAGAGCCAAGATTAGATCTTGATAAATTCAACACTCGAGTGTGAATCAACTAGACTATTTGCTGACAGAAAAACTCGAATGCTTGGTGAAAGAAATGTTTAGAAGCCTATGACCCAGATTCGCTAGCGCCCGAAAGCGCTTTCATCAGGTCATGCATGGATTTTTTCTCTGAATCGCTCAACTCAGGATTGTTTTCACAGCGAGGATCCGTTTTCTGAATTGCCAAGATCATCTCTTCGGTCAGAGGTATTGGGTCACAACCATGGTCTTTCTCGCATACAAGATCCCACTCAGGGCGTGCCTGCACATGGCAGGCAAAACAATTGCCACCGAATTGATTGACCACATCAACAAAACCACGTTTGTTGATAGTACTGCCCTTGGCATTGACAGCAAGCTCGAAAAACTCCCAATCTTTGGTAGCCGCAAAGCTCCCTTTTTCAAGTTTGACCATCACCTCAGCCGGAACTAATTGCACCACCGACCCAGGTGGATAGTCACCGCCAGTTGCAGAATTGGCCACTTTGAGGGTTGCCTCAAGGTCGCCCAAAAGATTATCAACATAGAATCCGCGAACCGGTGTCATCGAACGAATACAAGAAAATGTAGAATCATCAATTTGCATTTTCGGGCTACCACTGTCGTCTGCCTTTAATAAACCGCCGCACAACAAAACAAGTGTGCCCAGCAAAAAACGAGAAATACTAAGAGCGGATCTTGTTTTCATAAAATTGATTCCGTAAGTAAAAAGTCTGTTGTAAAAACTACGATGTTTGAAGATAGCACATCAGGTGACGGCATACACAGTGAGGACCGTTGGCTAATTGCCCATCTTAGGTATTTGATAGCCTTAGAAGAGCCCTAACTTAGTACACCACTTGGTCTTCCAGCTAGATGCTATGACCTATTAGTACAGTCTTTCGCGTTCGTCGTTTACTACGATTTCGTGCATTTCGCTCTCGCTAATTTCCAGTTTGCCTGCATTGACCATTGTTTCAGCCAAGCGGGGTAAGCCGGTTAAGTCTGGCCAGTTTTCAGTCTGCCAGAGCTTGGATCTAATCATGCATTTGGAACAGTGAAAAAATGCTTCTTCTACAGATACCACTATCGCTAATTCTGGGCTACGTCCCTTCATAGACATAGAATCCCGCAGACTCTGATCCCTCACGACTTTAGCTGTACCACTCACGCGAAGCGTCTCAGTCTTGCCGGGAATCAAGAAAATTAAACCCACTTTGGGATTCTGTAATATATTCTCTAGCGAGTCTGCACGATGATTTCCAGGCCTGTCAGGTATCGCCAAAGTCTTTTCATCGAGAACTTTAACAAAGCCGATTGGATCACCCTTTGGCGACACATCAGTATTTCCAGATGCATCTGCCGTCGCCAGCAAGATAAACGGCGACCGTGAAATGAAAATCCCGTAATATTTATCAAGATGCTGCAAGGTCTTGCGTGTTACTAAGTCGCTGGGCTCTTTAAGTACAGAGCGTAATTGCTCTCTTGTTTCGATAACATCGGTGAAATGATCCATTCAATCTCCAAAATATCTAATGCTGCAAGTTGCATATTAAAGCACTTGGCCGTTGCGTGAACTAACCCCACTTTGCTGACATTTTCGAAAGCCGAACTTTCGTGTTCTGCCGCATGAGTACCATGAGTATACCGAGCGCTTTTAATCAGAATCAAAAGATGCCAGTAATTTGCTCGAATTGCAAATTCGGAAGAAAAACAGACAAGTTGAGGCCGCTTTAAAAACCTTTACAGCAGAACTGATTCACCCTAATTGAACTTATCAGAATGATTGCTCATAACCTTTAAATTATTAATATTGAATTAAACCGTCACCTCAGCAATACTAAATGCCAACAATAAGATTTTTTGAGGCGTATTGACCCATGAGCAACCAACAGTTACACGATTTACTAACCCAGTTAAAAGAACAGCGCCATGGTAACGATCTAGTGGACAGTGAATACCAGCAACGCTTAGATGACATCGTTGACTCACTGGAGCAGCAGCAACTTTACCCGGACACGTTTGATCAGTATTCGGCTCTGACTGAGCAGGTCAAAGCTCTGATAGCCGACTACGAAGCTGAGCATCCGGTGATTGCTTCGCTTTTAGATGGTATTCAAGGAATACTGAATAACTTTCGATCTTGAAATAGCGTCTTTTTGGCAAAAAAATTTTTCTTAGCTTAGTTACGGTCGAACTGTTTTATCACAAAAATCTCTGTCATCGCTATCTGTGACTAGGTCCGTTGACGGCCCTATTTACTACAGCGGTTAACAATGGCCCTACCTAAAGTCCGCTATAAAACTCACTAATCACAAAAAAAGTTATCTTCAACAACGGCTCGCCATTGGCTCTAAAAAGAGACTATTACATTTCATGTACACCTTCTTTTTTGACTGTCGTTATATACAGCGTATTTAGTTTTTTCCAATATTATTGCTCGTTTAGGCATACTTGATTTCTCGTTTACGCGCCTATAAAAAACAACCTTTAGAGACCTCAGCATAACGCCTTTATTCGTAAACTCATGAAATAGGGGCGTTGATTTTATTGAGGGAATTTTCGTGAAACTGTCAAAAACCGAGTTGTGCTGAGGTCTCCTTTAATAACATTGGGTTAAAAATAAGTTATTGAAGATAACAAGCCCTGTTAACACGAAAAACGTGCATGCTCGTTTACACGGAGACGAACCGTAAAGATGGTAAATAACTATTTAAAATCAAAAGTTTGCAATTCATTCGCTAGTAAGGGTGATTAGCCGATTCACCGCACCTTTGAATATTCGCGGCGGTAGTGATTTTATATCAAGTCACATCTATTAATCTCTTTGAGAAGGAAAATCCATGAAAAAAATTCAACTTGTATGCTTGCTAGCTATCTTCACGCTAACTGACTGATTAAACTTCAAAACGTTCAAAGCTGTGGTCTGAGCTGATTTCTTGAATCGATATTTTGTTAGCGAATAATGAGAACGCTAAGTAGCCCGCTAAACCGCTGGTTTTTGCGATCCATGGCGGTAGGTATTGCGGCGGTTTCAGAGTGCCATCTTTAAACAGCGGCTCTAGCTCTATTACATCCGAGATTGTCATGCGGCCGGCTAGAAAATACCGGCATAGATCTAGTTTTTGATGTCCCATTGCCCAACTAAAGAAAGTATGGACCTGCATTAAGCCGTGTAGGTAGACACCGTCTTTGGTAAACGCTGTGCCTCCGGTGACAGGCGCACCTCTGAAAATACGCATGGTCGAGTTGAAGCTTTCATCTTCTAATTGTCCCCTCTCCAAAAAGAATTTAAATACCTGGATAAAGTCTGCACCATTTAACGCTTGGTCAATCGCCACAATTCGAAGTGCGATTCGTTCTAGCCGGTCAATATCGATAGCGCCGGTCACCAGCTCAGAGAATGTTGCCAGGCCTTCTTGTGCGCCGGTAGTGCGCGGCGAACCCAAGCCAAAACAGCTGGCGTTTGTTTGCTCACGACCGTTCAGCGCCGTCAGACTATGGATGAATATCTCGTGCTGGAGCAGTTGCTCTAAATCATATGCGGTAAAGCAGGTTGCATCACGCAGACGGATGCGCGTAGCTCCTGCAGCGGCTTTCGACACCAAGCCCGGATCAGTGACCACGGTTAATAGACCATCGGGGAAAACTTCAGTCAGTCTCGCTTCTAGGTCTGCTTTGATGGTTTGCGCCGGCAAACAAAACGCTGATTCATGCAGGTGTGTGACACGACTAAACTGATCGCTTGATTCCAAAAAATGATGGGCGGCTTCTAAATTACTCAGCTGACCATCGGCCAGTAAATCACCTGGTGCGCCGTAGAGCTTACGACTGGGTTCAAGCATGTCTTTGGTTCCAGCGCATTCAAGTAAATGACACAGGGTTTCATAGGAATCGGCCGTTTTGTATAAATAGCTTGCCAGCGGATGGTCAAACGGGGACAAGTTTTGCTTGGCTTTTCGCAGGGACTTTGCCGCCACTTGTAGATCTTCACCAATGCGGTAGCCTACTTCCGGTAACCGCGGATTACCACGTCGCCAGTCGTCCAAAAATTTCTGTTTAACCTTTGCCGGCCAACTCAAGCGCGTTAAAACTTTCATATCCTTTGCCGCTGCAACGATGGCGCTATCAATCGGTTTAAGTAACTCTAGGTCCTTGCTCTTCATGTGCAAATTTTCTTTGATGGTCTAGTTATTGTTTATTTAATTAACTGACTTTGCTTGAATCAAGTCAACCCAATTAATCTCTGATCATAGCGCTTGTTGGACTCGGAATGCCAGACGTCGGTACTTAGTTTAGAAAACTATCTACAGGTATATTTGACCTTCGGCTATGAAATTCGCGCAGATACTGATAACTTGGCCCCAGTAGAACCTAGTGAGACCCAAAACCTAGCATGTTAAACGAACGTCAAAGAGCCCTATTAATATTAAACGGTATTGCTGTGGTTGGAGCCGGCATTTTTTTAGCCGGTTGGCTTTATTTCTTTATGTTGCTTGAAGGTATTCGGCTATTTCCCTTTATCGAATTCATTCAAGCCGATGTCCCTGGTGATCGACGTGCGTGGAACATGGCGCATTTGGAAGGCATTACCAACGGCTTATTGCTAATGGCAACTGCAATGATTGCGCCTTACATTAAGCTAGATTCAAGACTCACTAAAGTGCTATTTTGGACTTCGCTGATCTATGCCTGGATGTTTACCTTACCAGCGATAGCTAACGCACTATTTGAAACGCGAGGCCTAGCCTATGGTGGCGGCCCCTTCGAGGGTGGTTTGGCAAATGACTTAATCTTTTTATCCGGTTGGCCGCCATTCGTGTCTGTGCATACCGCCTTCGCACTATTAGCCTATGGTGTTTGGCAACATTATAAATCTCTGAAATAGGAACACAGCGCCATGCAACGCAATAATCAAGAGAATATGCAAGCCAAAGATAAGTCAACGGTCAGACCAAAGTTGGTCATTCGAAAAATCGATTTTAATTTAAAGGACGGTATCAACCCAGTATGGAACCCTAAGCGACCTGAGTGGAGCCATATGGTAAACGGTGCGTCTTTGACCATGCCCTATCTAGAACCGTTTTTGATTCGCAGCATGAGTGAAGGCCTTAAACTGATTAGCGATGATCAGTTACGCGACGACGTTCGCAAATTTAATGCCCAAGAGGGCCAGCACTTTCAACACCATCGACGTTACAACGATATGCTAAAAGCCAAGGGATACCCAGAGCTGGGCGAAGTCGAACAGTTAATGGCAGCAGATTATGCTCGTTTTCAGAACAAGAGTTTGAAATGGAAACTCGCTTATGCTGCTGGCTTTGAAACCATGACTGTAGGCATAACTGAGTGGTTAATTAACGATCGGCAGTTTCTATTTGGAGGTGCTGACCAAAACGTATCGTCCTTTGTTTTATGGCATATGGTTGAAGAAACTGAACATAAAAATGTCGCAATCGATCTGTATAAGCATCTCTACGGCAAAGATTATTTTGCTCGTATCAAAGGCATTCTAATCGCGTCACTGCATGTCGTTAAATACTCCCGAAAAGCTTACATTCGCATGCTTAAGAACGACCGCCTTTGGAAGAAATTAAGTAGTCGAAAATCCTTATGGAAGATGGTTGTGCGCTTTGGTCTGAAAGTTTCACCTATTATGCTTAAATCATTAGCCCCCAACTACCATCCTTCTAAGATTAAGGACCCTGAATGGGTGCAAAAATGGATTGATTCTTACACCGATCTACCCGCTGACTTAGTGCCGATATTGGATACTCGAGATCCTCAGATCCCGCCGCTATTTGCTTAGGACAACACAAGAGTACTGTATGATTCTGCCATGAAAGCGTGCAACTCTTGCGGTAAATGCTGTATTAAATACAGTAATGGGGATCTATCGGCGTCCGATGACGATCTCGAACTTTGGGAGAATCTGCGCCCAGACATCTATCGCTATGTACGTGATGGGAAAATTTGGATGGACCCAGAAACTGGCAAGCAAATAGAACTTTGCCCGTGGCTACGTCGAGACCCAACGCAGATAAAATTTAACTGCGCAATCTATTTTGACCGCCCCGAGGACTGCCGCATTTATCCCGCCCGAGTTAGCGATATGGTTAACGAGGAATGTGAAATGCTAGAAGTCAAGGACCTGTCTAATCTAAAGCTTGCTCAACAAGAACTGGAGCTTAAGTTTCAGGATACTTGATTCAAAAAATCCACTCGTATTAACAATTTCTGTGTTCGCAGCGACGCAAGTTAATTGCGAAGCATGGTATATTCGCGCGCCTAACAACCGCCGAAACTAATATGTCTTTTTCCATCAACCGTGCCCACCTGACTTACGGTCTAGATCTCGCCAAACTAACTGGCATTGAGATTGGTCCCTTAGTGAATCCCATCGTTACTCGCGATCAAAGCAACGTTCAGTATGTTGATCGTGTGAGCACCGAAGAACTGCGTGAATGGTACTCCAAGGCTCCGCAAATCAATGTTGATGAGATTATGGATATCGACTACATCTGGGGCGAGCAATCATTGGCTGAAGCCACTGGCAACACCGAACAATTTGATTACTGCATCGCATGTTATTGAGCATAGACCTAGTTTAATAACTTGGTTAAAATGAAATTTCCTCCATCCTGAAAGTAGGCGGTGTAGCATGTTTTGCTGTACCTGATACGCGCTATCCCTTTGACAACTTGCGCCCTATTACCGAAGCAGCCGACCTTATTGATAACTATCTGAACAAGATTCGTAAGCCTTCGTTTAGACATATCTAAGATCACTTTTCCAACTTCGCCGATCTGGGTATCACCGCAGCGTGGACACCTGGGTTCGACGGTAGTGATTTAGCCCCTCAAAAAATAGAGGCACAGGCCTATGCGGCTTGCCCAGATGCGTTAAAGGGCGATAGATATATCGACTCACATTGCTCAGTTTTCACTGAAAATTCATTCTTCGGTTTGTTGGCAACTATCTCTGAATTGGGCTTACTTGATTTCAATATACGACGTAATTTCTCAAGCAATAGAGGTGCTTTTGAATTTTTTGTTCAGCTTGAAAAAATTGATAGTAGTTTGTCTACAGAAGATAAATTAGGTGCTTTTTCGCAAAGCCTTCAAGCAATGAAGTCAACCGGCCTGGAACTAACGTTTACTAGCAACATAGCTAGTGAACCGAAGATTTATTACCCTGTTGGTGGGGGTTTCAATCAACAAGAAATCATCCAGTTAGAGTATTCGACGCCTAATCAAGCAGCGAAACTATATTTTAGTTTACCGCAAACTGACGATATTAAATTGCGCTTTGACCCCGCTGACAGCCAATCTGAATTCCAAATCAATGAGGTGCGCTACCACAGCGCAAACGAAGTTAAAAACGTATCGCCAGAGGCTTTCAAGCCATTAAGCCATATTGCAAAAGCCAGCATCGAGCACGAATTTCTTTATATACAGACTACGCTTGACGCAAATGACCCTAGCTTTCTGATAGAGCTCAATTAGAAGGTTGTTTTAAGCCTGTTATTGAGAACAAAAACGGGCGCGTACGGTTAGCTACATTTGGCAGGCTTACTTTCGCAGATTACTACGCAATATTAACAGCTTGAGCGTTACAATCAACAGTAGCCAGAAGAATAGAAAACCTTTGTCAATCCATAAGCGCGAAAGCCCTTCTTCGAAGATGAAGAACAATTTTGGCACGATCACATCTAAAGATGTCGCTGCTTCTGGGCTTAGTCTCTCATAAGGCTCCAAAATCACGGTATTGGCTGGAGGCTGGGACAATTGGCTTAGCATTGTCTGCGCATCTAAAAACTCAATGGAATGAAATTTAACGCCAATATCTTTATTTGAGGGGTAATCAAGTCGTACGCCCGCAACGCCACCCTGCAAATGGGCTTTATTAATATTGCCGCTGTAATGGAATAATTTACACAGTGGAATAACGAACACTTTGCGTTTGGCTGTATCAGCCGGATTAATCAAGACAAACGCTTTTAGACTTTCTCTAAAAGCGGCTCCGGGCTCATGCCAAAACACTTCAAACAATCCAGGGCGCGACAGTGGTTTGTCGAATTCCATATCCAGGCGAATGGCGCAGGCTTGATCACGACTTAGATCTAAGCCTCGAAAGGTAAAATAGCCATCTGAGCTGGTATTCCGTATAAAGCCTTGTTGATCAAGCTGCAGATTTTTTAAATCCATTGGCTGACCGGATAAGCTCGGCTGATCATTCTGAGGAACTAGTGCGAATACGCTCTGAGTGGCCAACCAGGCAGCTAATCCTG
>JBLHMH010000055.1:0-19356 GCA_047621785.1 Polaribacter sp.
CAATACTGTATTACAATGTGCCATGGCCTGGTTTCTCTATTTGATTCAATGACTTGTGGTAAAGCTATTTTATCAAATTTCATGGGGAATCAGGCCTTTTCTTTTAAGTTAACGGGACAGCAGTGACATTTTAGTCAAAATTTTATTTCAGGCAGCATTAAATCGCAGTAAAAGTCTTGTTTTGAATTGGATACTGGATACCTCATAATCTTGTAATCTGAACTACGTTACTTGCGTACAAGGCCCTAATTTGAATAAATCGCAACAGCCATCGGCCTGCGTTTCCCTACCGACCACCCCTGCCACCGCCTCCACCGCCGCCCAAAAAACCACCATTGCCTCCTCGGTTGGGTTGACGCTGCGACAACACTGCTTGCCAAGCCACTTGCGACAGCTCGAGTAAAACTGGACATTGATGAATACTATAGCAACCGCAGCGAGAGGCTTTTGGATCCATTTTTGCTGCAGCAAGTATCTCGGTGAACTGGTCAGACCATTGCGTTTCCAAATTCAATGAAACCGCGAAGGGTAGCAATTCTTCATAAAGCTGCGATGTTTTTTCGGGTATGTCCAAACGCTTTAAGCTGTCGTGTTCTGCCTTGGCTAAGTACAGGCGAAAGCCTTCTATTTGATCTAACATTTTGCGTGCTGTATGTTTTGGAGCGGGCATTAATTACGTGAACAGAGCAAAAATAATTGCAAACAAAAGCATAGGAATCGCAGAAAATGGAAAGCCTTTTAATAAAGCTAAGATTCCGATGATCGCAGCGTATACGCTAACGCTATAAGCCACACTATGATTGGCGTAATTTTTAATCGCTTTATTCGAGACCACCAAGTCAAACCCAAATATGGCAAGAAATGGAAGGGATTTAAGCAGCGGTTCGATCCTAGGGCTTACAAGCACCCATATTCCGACGATCCCTGTTAGGCGCTCAATAAACAGAGGAATCGAATCATTCCGGTGGGTTTTTTTTGCAAATTCAACCTTGATAAATTTTTGATAGCTCTGCCGAACAGGGGCAACACTCGCATTGTATTTGCCGCCTAAAAGTATGGCTTCTCGGCTTTTAAATAAGCCGTTTACTAACATCGATTCGCTCGGCAAAAGCTCGCTATCGGGCCCTTCAGAACTTAGTTTAAAACCCTTTGAACCCGATTTCGAAATTGATAACCATCCCTTGATAGCAGCACTCAACACACCAACTGCGAAAGAAGTATCATCCGCGCGATTAAAGCATGCCGCGCGATGAGCTGCGGCAGACAAATCTTCGACGGGGCGACAACGCGCAACGATAACGCCCCGCTCCGGATCGCGACCTCTGAAATACCAGGCAGCAAAAAAGAACACAAACATGAGCGCCAACAACAAGAACCCTGAGAACAACGATTTATTATCAGCGATTAAAGTCTCAAAATTCGATTGCTTATCTAATATCAAATCCTTGGCATGAAACTTAATCCGCAATGTCATTCCTGCATAAGATTTGAGAGCTTGCGTAGTGCGCACGCTTGTATCTCCAGCTAAGCGGGCATTACTTTTGCTCTCACCTTGTCTTCCAGTCCAAACTTCCTGCGCGTAGACATACGCTGGTCCGGATAATTTGATCCCTGCGCTGGCCTTTAAAATTGAAAACGACCAGCCATTACCGGTCATGTTCCAATATAACCGAGCAAATTCGTCTTCTACAATAATCTGTCGATCCGCCAACTAACGCAAAATATAATTGTGCTTACCATTGTTAAGAAGATGTGAAGTGCGCCCAAAGTATACTCTGACTCCATTGTCTAACTTTTGCACGCGAAAGGTCTCATTCTGTCGATCACGTTGTAATGAAATAATTTGGATTCGAGTATAAGACTTAAAGCCATACTGACCGTATTGCGGATGCGAATAACTGGTAGGAAGATCGCGATAAATCCCGCGCTTAATTTTATTGCCTTCGGAGTTCACTTGAATGGTTTCTGTGACCTGTATTTGGCCATTACGCAGGACTTCAATTTGGCTATGAAAACTCAAAATTGATTCCTGAGCCTAGGCGGAAGATGTGCAGCTAAGACAAAAGCATCCAATTAAAAATAATCGTATTGCAAAGATAATTTGCATCGATCTCACCTCATAGGTCGATACTTGGCGCACTGCGTGCTACATCAATCTTTAATTCGAAGTAGTCTGCGTTTTCAAACCTAAACCGTTGGGCTATTAAGTTTGAACGAAATGACTCAAACAGAACTCGGTAATCGAGTACAGATCCATTGCAATAGCGACGCGCACGTTCAATATCACCTTCCACCGAGACTAATTGATCTTGTAGACGCTGAAAATTTTCGCTTGCCTGCAAATTTGGATAATCCTCAGCTAAGGCAATCAGCTTAATGAATTGATCACCTATTGACTGCTCCTCGGCCTGCGTTGCTTTTGTATCGCTAGTGGTTTTTGGCACCCGTAATTTAGCGACATCTGAAAATAAAGTCGGTTCATGATTCGCGTATTGCTTAACCACTGTTACCAATACGGGAATTAAATCATGCCGTTTAGTTAGTTGTACTGAGATCCGTGCCCAAGCATCTTTCACGTAATTTCTGTCTTTGATTAGGCGGTTATAGATCCATATAATCAGGCCAGTAATATTGATTAACCCTAGTAAGCCAATTTCCACCGTGCGCTCCCCTGATCGATTTATCGTCTTTTCATTATGCGCATAAATCGTTAATTTCAATCCGTTTAAAGCGTTGCTTTACGTGTGATAGAGCCATGAGCACCTGTACAACCCCCATTAGCGCCATTGCAAAGGCGTGGTTTAATCACTTCAAATTAAATGAATTAATCCGGCGCCCAAAGCGCCTAATACTTAAGCGTTAGCACCTTGATACGCGCGTATTTTATCTAATAACTCCTGGCTGACGGTGACCCCAGCCTCAGTGAGTTTAACCCGGTTTGATTTAGCTTTATCACCCGGCAAATGCGCGCCATCTTGGCTACTAATCGCCATTACCAATTCGTCAACCCGTACCGCGAATAACTCATTCGAAAAACCCTGTGGGTCAAATGCAATAAAGCATTGGCCAGTACTCGGCGGGCCTCCAACAGGACCTGCAAAGGGGCTGGCGTCCTTACTCAGTACAGCACCGGCTAAACATGAAGCCAGTAGTTCAGCCACCAGACCAATCCCAAAACCTTTATAGCCGCCAGCCGGAGCCATTGAACCTTTTAAAGCTTCGTCAGGGCTGGTGGTTGGATTTCCTTGCGCATCAAAAGCCCAATGCGACTCGATCTGTTCGCCATTTCGGGCGCGCAACATAATCTCTGATTTTGCCACTACACTCGCTGATTGATCTATCGATAAGGCACAACCACCCTTGCCGTCGGGCACTGCTATTGAAAACGGATTAGTACCAATTACTGGCTTACTTGCACCAGTAGGCGCTATCGACGCTGGTGCATGAGTGAAACACAAACCCAGTAATCCTTGCTCGGCTAGACGCTGAGAATGATGTCCAAGCACCCCACAATTATACGAATTATGCACAGTCAGTACGGCTACTCCATTGTCTTTGGCCGCCTGGGTAAAGACTTGCCAACCTGCATCAATTGCAGGATGGGCAAAACCAGAATGAGCATCTACTCGAATTGAACCCGGTCGTGGTTGCTCCACAGTAGGAATCGCCTGGCCGTCTACCTTGCCACAGAGAACATGCTCAGCATAGATTGGTACGTACATAAGGCCATGGCTACGAATACCGTCACGCTCAGCCAACACCGTAGACTTAGCTACTGCCGTCGCATTCTGTCTAGATGCACCTGCGCCGATCAATGCGTTTTCGGTGATACGTGCCACCTCGGCCAAACTGATGGTTGTGTCTGTCATGATAGTTCTCTGGTTAATAATTCTTATGGTTTAGCAAGCAAATCAACTACCTGCTCCTTGGCGCGATTGCTCAGTCGACTCTACCAATACCTCAGCACTAATATCAAGCAGCCGTTGCCAGAGGCTCGCTTCTATTTCTATCCCAAGATCTAGAGACTGTTGATAGTGTTGAACAAAATATTTTGGTGTTAATCGCCGATCTAACTGTGCATTTTCAAATAACTTATTTCTATCCGCGAATAGCTCGGCGCCATCAACATGATCTTGCCTAGAAAAAATAATGTTGAGCTGTCCAGGATCGAGGCCGCTAACGCTTGAATCGCAACTAGTGCTTGAATCACCGCCAACGTTGGAATAATAGCGTAACTCTGGACAAGGTTGCTGATCGTCGGTTCTAAGCTCCAGGGTTTGCTGGGTCTGGGCTTGATACCAATAAGCGTAGGCGTGCAGGCCAAAGTTATTACTGTCGTAAAGCAGTTTAGCGAGCATCACTGGGTGCTCACAGTTTTCTACTTGAAGTACACAAAAACCGCGCTGCATGGCTTTCGCACAGGCTAAATTTACGATTTGAGAGGCGCTAACAAGAACGCTGTGACCCTGATTATCAAATATTAGCTTGTGTGGCTCATCCAGCAACACCTTGGGACTCAAGGAATTTTGCGCCATTGGCAATAGGCACTCCTGTATCGCTGGGAATATGTTAAACCCGTGCATTTGAGACCAAACCACCATTTCGGCTGCAACCTCGTAGCCCCCAAAATCATAGCCACAGGCTTCAAAAGCTTGTTTAAACAAAGACCTTAGTTCATCTGGAGAGGCTCTCATTCGGGCACTAATTATGTACGTCACTGTGTTCTGAGGCGACTGGAAAGGACCAATCGTCCTTAAACGGCTTGCCGATATCAGCAACGCTTGGCGCGCCCTGAAACATAGTGTTGCGCACCCATAATTTTGACTTTGGGTCGAATTTGCTTACGCCGAAAAAGGACAATTTACACCGCAACAAATCCATTGGCAGCATATCAATATCAGCTAAATTTGCTCTAATCTCACCATAACATTCTTGCGACATAGTCTGAATACGCCTCACAATTCCCGATTGTTTGGGATACCGCAGGAGAAAATAGGCAACTGAATTTTTACCCGAGGAATGGTCATGTTCGGCAATATCATGGAGCAAACAGTCATAACATTGACGAACTAAACGAGCAATGGTTAGGGGCATCTCTTTATCTTGACCGGGCTCTTTAAATCGATCTCCGATCCTAGGCTCCATCTTTTCTTCAGAGCGGTACCAAAAATAATGGTTCGCCGCAGGCTGCTCAAAATCAACCTTCAAAGCCCAATCGTACTGGTTCTCTATCAAGGCCTGTAGCGCTTGCAAGGACATTGCTGGTTGTGCCTGATAGTGCTCATCTACATAAGCGTATTGTTCGAAATCATCGACTAATTCTGGGTAAACTTCCATCAAGCAGGAATTAACCATTTCTTGAGTTTCTAAGCTCATAGACGACTGCACATAGTCAATCAATTTGGCGTAATTTGAATGATTTTGTTCGTACGAAACCTCAGGTGAGCTCAGCCAGCCGCAAAGACCTTGCAGCTCTGATATCAATACATTGTTGCGAGAAATCTGCCTAGCATCAGGCACATCGGTTTGCTGCACATGCAGTATTGCCTTACAAATCACAAGATCTAATGCAAGCAATTTACTGTTTGATACTTGAGCGAGGTGAACCACACGGGCAATCGCTTTTTCGCGAATTAAAACCCATTGACTTATTATCAGAGGATGACGGATAAGATAAGGGGCCATTCCCAGCCCAGTGGAATTACCGATGCCAATAAAGCGTTTTACTTCGTCATCTAGCGTCACCGCAATTTCAGGTGCTTTAATTCGAGCCAAATGCTCAGCTTGCTCAATACTAAAATGACGCAGCATAAAACAATTAAACATCTCAGCCGCAAAAGGACTAGCAAACTCTGGGCAATCATTATTTACCTTTTGCCAATTCGCCATGCCGAATTTACCGCTGCCATAGACTGCAGTGGTGCGATACAAATAGCCTACCCGAGCCAATTTACGCATCGAGGGCTGGCTGCCACTGGCCAACTGGTCGACTACGTAATTGAAGTTGCGTGAGCTCTTATTACCACGCGATAAGACCATCATGTTTGATTGTGCACGACCCGCTTCCTGCTTAGGTACGTTAAAGCGCATGTCCTTCAGCTGAGCGTCGCTGACGTCACCGATGCATAGAGCCATGGTTACGTCCCACTTCTCGGCAATAACTCGATCATCACGAAGCTGATCAGCTAGATAGTCGGAAAACAGTACATAGCTGTATCGGTTGCCATTGGCCTCAATCGAATAGACCACGGTTCCATAACCGTGCTCATCAAGATCAATCAACGATGGTTTGATCTGCCAAGCCTCCGCCATTAGCTTACGAACCAGCTTACGCATAAAACTAAGCCGGCATTGATGCATACTACCGAGCCGAGCAAGATTCATCACCTGTGCGGGCGACCGCAGAGGAGGCTGCGAGTCAAAAAGTGCTTGTGATCGCTCCGGCGTAGTCATGTTATTCAATTAAGCGCATCACAAAACAGATTCAGCAAGGGTGGCTGGCTTAGACGCCTTAAGCGGCAAAAAAGACTGTCCAAAAAATCGCAACCAATTGTTGCCCATCACCTTATCAATACCGCTTTGATCAAAACCAACATCCGCCAGACCATGAGCTATATTCATAATATGCTGAGACCCCTCAAACCAGCTGGGCTGCTTTGGCCAAGCGAGATTATCCGCCGAGCCTTCACCAAAATCAGCTGTATAGGTCCAAGTGCCGCTGCGCATCCATTGTAGTTTTTCATATCCCCATTGTTCACATAGATCAGAGCCTATGGCGACATGATCAATACCTATCATATCCACTGTGCTAGCAATCGCTTGGCAGAATTCTTGTACTAAACACTCAGAACCATTTCTTAAATGAAAGGGATAAAGACTAAAACCGAGTATTCCGCCAGACTCAGCTAAAGCGCGAATGACTGTACCCGATTTATTGCGCAGCGCAGGATGGAAAGAGACTGGGTTAGCGTGCGTTATTGCAATTGGCCGCTCAGACAACTCAATAGCTTCAAGCGTTGAAACCTCCGCTGAATGGGACATGTCTATCAACATTCCAACACGATTCATTTCTTTGATAACTTGTTTACCAAAACGAGTTATACCAGAATCATTGTCCTCGTAGCAGCCAGTCGCCAACAAACTTTGATTGTTATACGATAATTGCATTATACGCACGCCAAGTTCATGCAAAACCTGAACCAATGCCAAATCATCTTCGATTGGTGAACAGTTTTGTAAGCCAAAAATAATCCCCAATCTATTGGTTTGCTTGGCAAGCAAGACATCTGCAGCGCTATGCACTGGCATAATTAGATCGGCATGATTCTCGAAGTGTCTATGCCACTGCGATATATTCTCTACTAACTCTCGAAAATCTTCCCAATACGCAATTGTGACGTGTACCGCATTTAGGCCACTGTCTCTAGTCTTTTGAAACAGTGCGCGATCCCAATTGTTATATTGTAATCCATCAATTATCACTCGATCAGTGTTGTTCTCTATCGACATTTTACAATCCCACCTTTATCAAATTTAACGACTATTAAACTAATAGGGCCTAGAGTAAGTAGTCTTAACGGCCGTATAAAACTCAGCAGCGTATTTGCCTTGCTCTCGTGAGCCGTAACTAGAGGCTTTGCGACCACCAAATGGAACATGATAGTCAGTGCCTGCGGTCGGCAGATTCACCATCACACAACCGGATTTGGAGTGCCGCTTGAAATGTGCTGAACGTGCTAGCGATTGAGTCATTATTCCCGACGTCAAACCAAACTCGGTATCATTAGACATTTCTAGAGCATGATCGTAATCACGCGCCTTGATGACGCAAGCAACAGGGCCAAAAATTTCTTCGCAGTTGATTCTCATCTCGTTATTGGTGTCGCTGAATAAGGTTGGTTGAATATAATAACCTTCAGGTTGGCAATCGATGCTAGCACCACCGGCAACCAACACAGCACCTTCCGTTTTAGCAAGTTCAATATAATCCATCACCAGTTGAAATTGGTTTTGGTTTGCCATAGAGCCAATTTGAGTACCTTCCGTCAACGGATTGCCCACTTTGAGTTTGGACATGGCATCGGTCATCTTTTGGATAAATTGATCGTGCACGCCCTCTTCTACAATTAAGCGCGACGAGGCGGTGCATTTTTGCCCAGTGCCAAAAAATGCGCCGTTAATTGCGCACTCTACAGCCAAATCAAGGTCGGCATCATTGAGTACAACGAGGGCATTTTTACTTCCCATTTCCAATTGCAACTTACCCATGTGTTGCACCACATTTGCGGCAATTGCGCGGCCAACTTTGACCGAGCCAGTAAAACTAACTGCGTCAATGTCTTTCGACTTACTGATCACTTCACCTACTTCTGAGCCCTTGCCTATTACCATGTTAAAAACTCCATTTGGTAAACCACTGCGGCTAATAATTTCAGCCAATATCCAAGCACTGGCGGGCACTGATTCGGCAGGCTTGAGAACGACGGTATTTCCATAGGCTACAGCTGGGGCTACTTTCCAAGCAGCGACTGCCATCGGGAAATTCCACGGGCAAATAATTCCAATTACACCAACTGGTTCGCGACGTACCTCTACCTCTACACCAGGTCGCACTGAATCTGCTAGCTCACCCATTTGGCGTAGCGTTTCGGCACCGTAATACTGAAAAAACTGACCCGCTCGATACACTTCACCAGTGCCTTCAGGAATCGTTTTGCCTTCCTCGCGCGCCAAAATTGTGCCTATCTCTGCGCTGCGTTCTATAAGCTCATTACCGATTTTGTCCAGAATAGCTTTGCGCACTTCTAAACTCGAGAGACTCCAACTATCACTCGCTGTTCTAGCGGCAGCAATGGCCTTTTCAGTGTCAGCTATACTGGCTTGTGCATAACTGCCGATCACATCACTAAAATCCGAAGGGCTAATGTTATCTAAATAAGTCTGCGCAGGCAGCCACTGGCCATCAACATAATTATCGTATTTATTGGTCATTTTTAATTCAACTATTATTCAACAAGAGGATAAGGATAGGAGCCCTTAAAGGGGAATCGTTTAAGGCCCTAGAATAGGCCAATTTAGCGCTATTAAAAATGACATAAGCACTAAAAATGTTCACAAGAAGCACTGCTTTGATTGACTCAAGCGTCATGATACCTTTTGCGAGGTTGCGGTGAATATATTCACCGCAACACGGTTTTGGCCTTCCCTTCTGCAACACGCCATCTGACCACAACGGACTTCGCGGCCCAAGCATAGCCTTTGGATACAGCTATTCAAGGAACAATAATTAGTATTAAAGACGGCTTTCTAACCTGACAGGCTGATCTTTCAAAGACACCTTTTTAAGCGCAGTAACGGCATGCTTTTTAATTTTTGAGGATAGACTGCTCGCCGCAATTTCAACCAGCACAGAACGTGCCTGCGGATCGTCAGAATTTCCTAAATTTTTCACACACCAAGCCAGCCCATCAACTAAGTTACGGTCTTTGCTTCTAGATTTATTTGTTGAACCAATGTCTAACTCTCGGCGCAGCACCGCAAGCAAAGCTAGTACAACATCCCTATCATTGTAAAGTTGCTGGCTGCCAATTGTTTTTGCAGCATCACGCATTGTATTTGAGTCTGGCGAATGCAGGGCACTTAAAAGATTGTTGGACACAGCACTTTCTTCAGTATCATTCCCTTGCCGCTTTGCTCTAACATTCGGTGGCGGTAAGGTTCCACCACCAACAGGGCTATTATAATTATTTTCAACATAACGCGCAAAATCAACGGCCATTCTTTCAATCATAATGTAGTCATGCTTCGCCCCTGATCCTACTCTGCTGGTTGTGGCACCAAGCCTGTATAGCTCAGGTGTGGCAATAATTTCCCCCGTCGACCCATCGATAAAAGTGGCGGTTAAATAAATCCAAGATCGGCCTGCGACAGCGCCACCAATGCCAGGTACAAAGCTTCCCCAGAACCTTGCTCCACCGCCAACAAATCTAATACCATTTATATGTGGCTTGATCACTAACAACCTCTCAGTAAGGCTATTTTCTTTAGTCCATTCTTCTAATTTAGGTTTTAAAGATAGATTTAAATTGTGAATAAAATTTTCTTTTGAACGAATATTCCCTTTATTACTTTGGTAACTTTCCTCTAAAGTTGCATCTTCTAGGCGGAAATGAGTGAATTTTGAAAACGCGTCATTAGGCGCTGAGTTAGTGATATTAGATGGCTTGGAGGGCGTCTTGGTCGGTGTATACAGCTCACCAAGCGCGATATTCTGTTTGATTTGATCAAACAGAGCTTGAGACCATTTGTGGTAACTGGGATGAATGTATTGTTGTCCTTTTTTTCCCGGTAATTCATATTCTCGCTGTCTAAATACGACAGTGTAATCTGCATACGGTCATATTCAATCTCGGACCAAATTTTATGCCCCCCAACCACTAAGACCGCGTGCATATTTCTAGGAACAGACTTTGTGACTGTTTCTTGAGTCCACTGTTTCTCTGCTAATGCGCCCTCCACGGCCCTATCTAACAACTCAATACTGTTGCTGTTCGTCACTTTGAATGACAGTGGTGCATGTAGTTTTGTACTCCTAGGATGCGCCGGCGATGCGCTAGCCAATACAATAAACAAGACCAAACACATTGTTGTCTTTATAAACATGCGACTCCTTTTTGATAAATCCTTTTACAGCTTCGATGATTGAAAATGCCAAACATTAATTTAACATTCAAACTATAGTGTACACAAAATAATTGGCGGCCAAACCAAAGTATAAGGCCAGATAACCCTCGAAAAGTGATTAAAGTCAGGCCTCTCGATTTGTTCAACTCCAAGGTCTTGGTTGAACCCAATGGCTGGGTGGGACCTAGCCTAATGGCCCCGTAAAAAAACTGCCTCCTAGGGTCACTCTGCGTTGCTTAAGCTCTTTTGTGCATCGACCAACCAGGAGCCTAAATAATCCGAAAAGCTACGCCTAACGATCATTCGAAAAATGTCTTCTTGGCCAGTTTGGTAGACTGCCACATTGGTTTTGGCAAACAATGTTTGAACACATTGCCCCTGCGAAAATTCATTTTCATGAAAGTCGACCATAGAACCACAAGCGAGCAGTTCTCGAACACAACTTCCCGATATCTCTATAATCGTATTGCCCCCACTGACATCAGTCACTGCCGCAAAAGTTTCTGCCAAACTGGCTCGTAAAGCAGCAACCAGCTCGGCTTCTTTTCCAGCTGCAGTAACGATCATCCATTCGGTCGGCCCAAACCACAGAATGGTGAATTCTTTGGTTTCGACGAAACTATTATTCTGCATTTTCAGAGAGGTGTTTAACACGCCTTCAACCGCTTTCACAAAGTCTGGATTATCCAGCGAACCACGTAGGTTAACTAGCCCCCGAAAGGCCATCTCGTGGATCCTAAGGTTCGATTCAGCAAAGTTTTGCTTAGAAAAATTTACTTGAATCAAGGGGCTTTCTTGAATCAAAGAGTTTTCTTGGTTCAACGAAATTTGCATTTGACTATACTCACTAGACATCTTGGCGCTCCCCTTTAGGGTCATAAAAAACGCTGGAACCTATTTCTGCCGGAATCATCCGACCGTCTGTTAAGGCTATATAAACAGTTTCACCTATTCGGCTATGGCCACCTTTAACAACAGCCATCGCAATAGAACGACCAAGACAAGCGCTAAAATAACTAGAGGTTACATGCCCGACCATTGCGATTGGGATCACCTTATCGGTGTTATTGACTATTTGTCCACCCTCAGGCAACACCTCTTTGGGGTCGGTTGTTAGTAGACCTACTAGCTGCTTACGCCCCTCACGCAGGCAGTCCGCACGCGCTAATGAGCGCCTGCCTAAGAAATCTTTAGCTTTGGATAGCACCCAATTCATCCCGAGATCAACAGGTGTTACTGAACCATCGGTATCCTGACCGACAATCACATAGCCTTTTTCGGCACGTAGTACGTGCATTGATTCTGTACCGTAAGGTGTAATATGGTACGGCTCGCCTGCTAACATCAATCTTTCCCACGCCATGCGACCATAGTTGGCAGAAATATTTACTTCGTAGGCTAGCTCCCCAGAGAAACTAATTCGGTTTACTGTGACTGGAATTCCATTCAAGGTTCCCTCACGCGAGGTCATAAACGGAAAGGCCTCACGATCGAAATCAATACCAGTGACGGCGCCTGACACAACCTTACGACTATTCGGCCCTACTACTGCCGCAGTCGCCCAGTGATCTGTGACAGAGGTTAAGTAAACTTCTAATTCTGGCCATTCAGTTTGCAGCCAATGCTCCATCCATCCAAGCACAGAAGCTGCTCCACCGGTAGTTGTGTGCATGAAAAAACGATTTTCTGCTAGCCGAACTGTGACCCCATCGTCCATTACCATGCCATCTTCACCCAGCATGAACCCATAACGAGCGCAGCCTATGCCGAGCTTTGTCCAAGCATTGGTGTAAATTCGGTTTAGAAATTCGCTAGCATCTTTACCAACCACCTCAATCTTACCTAAGGTAGATGCATCCATCATGCCAACACTATTACGCGTCGCCAAGCATTCGCGATTAACCGCTTGGTGCATAGTTTCAGCTTTACCGTTAGTCGATTTAGGGTAATACCATGGGCGATGCCATTGACCTACGTTCTCAAACAGAGCGCCATTCTCTTGGTGCCATCCGTGCATCGCAGTTTTACGCACTGGATCGAAAAGCGTACCGCCGATATCAGCCCCGGCGATTGTGCCAAACGTGACAGGTGTGTAATTTGGTCTAAAAGTAGTGGTGCCGGTACTAGGAATATCTTGATCTAGGGCTTCGGCTAACACTGCCATACCAACAATATTGCCTACTTTACCCTGATCGGTACCAAACCCGAGCGCGGTGTAGCGTTTAATGTGCTCAACCGATTTGAAGCCTTCGCGAACCGCTAGGTAAATATCAGAAACCGCCACATCGTTTTGTAGGTCGACAAATTGCTTAGCACCTCGCCAAGGTTTATCTGAATACTGGTTTGGGCTATGCCAAAACTCTTGCAATAGTTCTTCTGGCACTGCATTGCACTGCGGCGCGACATTAGTTTCAGGTTTAAACCCTAAGTTTTGCACAATAGTATTAGCAGCATGCATTCCTTCGTTGAGGCATTCCTGCAAACTAAAAGAACCGTTGCAAGCGCCAATTGACACTTGCGCTTGCACCAGCTTATCAGGCACGAAACATGCTTTGGCGTGATCCCAGCTTACTTTGCCACCGGATTGTGCGAAAAGATGAATCGCAGGATTCCAGCCACCAGAGGTCGCCAATAGATCGCAGGCGATGGTTTGTGACTGCCCTGTTAAGGTCTTACTATCCGATCCTAACGCCGACACTTGGACCGACTTGATATCTCGCTTACCGTTGGCCTTAACCACTACACTCCCAAGTATGCAATCAATATTACGCGACCTTACTTGTTCGACCAGCGCACCGTCGGCTTGGGCACGAACATCAATCACTGCTGCAACGGTAATGCCAGCGTCTGATAAATCTAAAGCAGTCTGATAGGCGCCATCGTTATTCACAAAAACAATCGCAGTTTTACCCAACGGCACCGCGAAATCGTTTAGATAACTAGACACAGCGCAGGCAAGCATCACGCCCGGCAGATCATTATTACCAAAAACAATGGGCCGCTCATGCGCACCCGTTGCCAATACCACGTGCTTGGTGCGAACTCGCCACAGTCGTTCGCGAGCACTCTGGTTACGTTCAGCCAAGGGTTTATGGTCGGCCATTCGCTCCGCAATCGTCACGAAGTTATCGTCATGATAGCCAAACACAGTACTTCTATTCAGCAGGCGCACATTGGGCATCGCCCTAAGTTCTGACAGGGTCTGCTCTAACCATTTGTGGGTACTGATCCCATCGATACTATCTTTCGATGAACTTAAGCGCCCACCAAAGTGTGCTTGCTCATCTGCGAGTATCACTCTGGCACCCGCGCGACCAGCGGTCAGAGCCGCGATCAACCCTGAAGCACCTGAACCAGCGACTAATAGATCACAGTGTTGATTGATTTTAATATAATGCTCGGGATCTTCTAGCACTGGAGATACTCCAAGACCTGACGCCTTGCGAATCAAATGTTCATAGAACATCCAAAAGTTTGCCGGCCACATAAACGTCTTATAGTAAAACCCGGCTGGCAACATGCGCGCGAATACCCCAAACACGGACATTAGGTCGAACTTAAGGCTAGGCCAGGAATTAATACTTCTGACCACCATGCCCGGATAAATTTCCGCTTGAGTTCCGCGCACATTCGGAACTGTGTAAGCCCCTTGCTCAACTTGAAACAACGCGTTGGGTTCTTCACAACCATCGCCTAATACGCCGCGTGGGCGATGATATTTCCAGCTTCGTCCTATCACTTTAATGCCATTGGCCAACAAGGCTGACGCTATCGTATCACCTTCAAAGCCATCAAGCTGTTTGCCGTCAAACGTGAAGCTTATCGGCTTGTTTATATTTATCTTACGACCCAGGGCAAACCCGTCATTCAACTTAACTGCTAGACGAGTCATTTGCTCTCTCCCACTTGTGAATCAGGTTTCTGGATCTCAAACTGAGCAAGATCTGGCATCGGTTCGCCCACTTTATAGACTTTGTGTATCTTGTAGCTAACGGTATCTCGAACCACATAAAACCATTGCCGACAGCCTGAGGAATGGTTCCATTGCTCTCGGTGTAAGCCTCTCGGATTGGTTCGATGAAATACATAGTCCGCCCATTGTGCATCGCTTGATGCATCGGGATCGAGGGGGCGCACAATATGGGCTTCGCCACCATAAGAGTACTCGCTCTCATCGCGCGGACCACACCAGGGGCATGAAATTAGTAACATTGTTAGTCTCTAGTCTTAGTATTTAATAATTGAGAAGCGGGGCTAGTGTGCAACACCAGCGGCGCCATGTTCATCAATCAGAGCACCGCTGACAAATCGTTCAAGCGAAAAAGCAGCGTTCAACTCATGAGGTTCGTCATTGGCCATAGTGTGTGCAAATACCCAGCCTGAACCAGGCGTGGCCTTAAAACCACCGGTGCCCCAACCACAGTTAAAATACAATCCTTGCACATCAGTCTTAGAAATGATCGGACAGGCGTCTGGAGTAGTGTCAACAATACCGCCCCACTGACGATTCATTCTGACCCGGCTAAACACCGGAAATAATTCCATAATCGCTGCCATGGTGTGCTCTATGGTAGTGAAGCTACCTCGCTGACCATAGCCGTTATAGCTATCGATGCCTGCCCCAATAACCAGATCACCCTTATCGGATTGGCTAACATAACCGTGCACCGCATTAGACATGATGACCGTATCTAAAATTGGCTTAATTGGCTCGGAAACATAGGCTTGTAAAGGATGACTTTCGATGGGCATACGAATATCAGCCATCGCTGCCAGGGTACTGGAGTTGCCCGCCACGACTACGCCTACTTTGGACGTTGCGATAAAACCCTTGGCTGTCTCCACGCCAACTACCTTAGCCCCTTCTCGACGAATCGCGTTGACCTCGCAGTTCTGAATGATATCGACACCCAGTGCATCTGCTCCACGCGCAAAACCCCATGCTACGGCGTCGTGCCTAGCGGTTCCTGCGCGCGGCTGAAACGACGCCCCAAGAATTGGATAACGACTGTCTGGCGATGTATTTAAAAACGGAATTCGTTTACTAAGTTCTAACGCATCAACGACTTCGCCATCAATACCGTTTAAGCGATTGGCATTTACCCGTCGCTGAATGTCGCGCATGTCTTGCAGGTTGTGCCCAAGGTTATATACGCCGCGTTGACTAAACATGACGTTATAGTTTAGGTCCTGACTAAGGCCCTCCCACAACTTCATTGATTTTTCATACAAATTGGCTGCCTCATCCCAAAGATAATTAGAGCGAACAATGGTGGTGTTACGACCGGTGTTGCCGCCACCGATCCAACCTTTCTCTAAAACCGCAATATTGCGCATTCCATGCTCTTTAGCCAAGTAATAGGCAGTCGCCAAGCCATGCCCACCACCGCCAATTATAATCGCGTCGTAAGATTTCTTTGGCTCAGGACTACGCCATGCCTTTTGCCAATTCTCATGATGGCTCAACGAATTTTTAAGCAGAGAAAATAGTGAGTATTTATTCATCGCGATTGATCTGTTAATTGATACAGTTTGACTACAGCCCTAGATATATTGCAGAGGCTCTAACATAGGTACGAATAATATATCTAAAGAGGCGGGATCATGCACTCCATCACGACATTAATTAGTCGCCTAGCGACAGCTAAAAAAATGATAAATCGCCTGTATTTGTAAACAAAAGTGGCAAATTCAGAGATTAAATTTGCTGTTGCTGCAGGCGTCGTTCCTCGCGCGGCGACAAACCAAATATTTCACGGTAGGATTTACTAAAATGCGATGAAGACACAAAACCACAGGCAATGGCTATCTCTGACACTGACTCGGAGGTTTGCAATAACAATTGGCGGGCTTTTTTCAACCGCAGATCGAGATAATATCGTCTAGGCACACAGTGTAAGTACTTCCTAAATAAGCGCTCTAGCTGGCGACGAGAAATCCCCACTAAAGACGCTAGGTCATCAAGATTAAGTAACTCTTCGAGATTAGCTTCCATTAGTTCAACCGCTTCAGTGAGTTTAGGTTGATTGGAACCAAGCAATAATTTAAGTGGAATGCGCTGCTTATCGTATGCCCCACGCATGCGGTCACAGACAAATTGCTCTGACACGGATGCGGCTAATTCCTTGCCGTATTTTCTATTAACCAATTGCAACATCATGTCTAGAGATGCGGTTCCCCCAGACACGGTATAGCGGTCACGATCTAACTCGAACAACTCTTCGGTTACCTTAACATTGGGGGCAATCTCTCGCAAGCTGGCCATATTCTCCCAGTGGATAGTCGCGCGATAGCCATCCAGCAAACCGGCCTTGGCTAATAAATAGGTACCAGTACAAATACCCCCTAGGACAATTTTTTTCTGCCCTAATTTCTGCAAACATTGACGAAGGGGCTCATTCCAAACCTTGGCTACCCTTATGCCACTACAAACAAATAATGCGTCCAAATCATTAGCTTGGTTGATATGCGCGTCACAGCTGATCAACAATCCATTACTTGCAGCCACGGGCTCCCCGGTCATGGTGTAGATTGGCCATTCGTACAATTCTTCCTTACGCAATCGGTTTGCCATCCTTAGCACCTCAATCGCGGAGCTGAATGCAATCATTGAATAATTAGGCAGCAGCAAGAAACCATATCTCGCAGCGTTAATATTGGCATTAGTAGAATCGATAGTCATATTGTTTTTTTCGCCGACACCTTATAAAGCGCTACTGTACCTCAGCATTGACGAAACAATGAACAACTATTTAGCGCTAAAATCGATATTCCTACCCGACAGCACTGCATTTAAAACATAGGCAAGTCGATTTTTGTTCACATAGGTTTGCATATTATAAGATTTGAATGGAGAATCACTGCGAATTAAATACACTGTTCTTTCTGATAACGATTAGAAACTGAAACCAAAAAATTAAGAATCACTATGGCCCAAAATCAACTCAGCATACCACCACGTAAACTTGTATCTGCAATATTAGAGAATCTGAATATACAATTTTTCGCGGATACACGCGCAGATGCAAAATTACTATACAACGCTATAATCAATAAAGAACAGGTACCGTTCATGCATATGGCGGTGCGCAGTGGTGGCGAAGTACATTGCAACCTCACCCTTGATTGCAGCTGCTATGCTGGCAACTTAAATTTTGGCAAGTTCAGGCAATGCCTGGCGACGATGATGCTGGCTATGTCCAATCTGCTTGACACCGATCAAGAGCCGAACATTCTAAGCAGCGAAGAAGGCGACATGTTATTTAATATTCCTGGTGTATTTGAAGACGATGGTAACACCAACGTTTTGGTTTGCGGTATGGCCCAAACCGCGGCAGGCAGAGCCAACATAACCCTTATGTTTCTGAACCCGAGTCAATACCAGACCACCACTAGCTGAATCAAAATAGACTATTAAGCACAACAATAAGAACATCCAAAATTTACAGAAGTAATCGAGAATATTCATGAAACATCAATCCTACAATGCAAAAAGCACTCTTGAAAAGCAACTAAGCTATATTAATGGTGCTTACGTAGCCAATCAAAGCGGCGAAACTTTCACAACTCGCTATCCCGGTGACGAGCATGTCATCTGTGAAGTGGAAGTTGCAGGTCAGCCTGAAATTGACGCTGCAGTGGCAGCGGCCAGCGAGGCTTATGAAGCTTGGTCGAATACGCCTGCAGTTGAACGAGGAAATATTCTACGTCGTGCTGCGGCTCTGCTACGAGAACGAAATCAAATGCTGGCCGAACTGGAAACCCTGGATACGGGCAAACCAATAGCTGAAACCAGCGCGGTAGATATTATTTCAGGCGCTGAAGTTATTGAATTTTTCGCGGGCGCAGCGCAATCTATTCAAGGTCACCACATCGACCTACCTCCTGAAGCATTTGCCATTATGCGGCGTGAACCAATTGGTGTTTGTGCCGGTATTGGTGCCTGGAACTACCCCATGCAAATAGCCATGTGGAAATCAGGCCCAGCACTGGCCTGTGGAAATACCATGGTATATAAACCTGCTGAACAAACACCTTTAACCGCAAATTTACTGGCTGAGATATATACCGAAGCAGGTCTTCCTCCTGGCGTATTCAATGTTGTTCAAGGTGCCCGTGATACTGGCTCGGCACTGATAAGTCACCCTGGGGTTGCTAAAGTCACCCTTACCGGTTCAGTTGAAACAGGCAAGATTGTGATGGCTCATTCTGCTCAAGATCTTAAAAAGGTAACTCTGGAGCTGGGTGGAAAATCGCCAGTCATCATTTTTGATGATGCCAATTTAGACAATGCAATCAATGGAGCCTTGGCCGCTAATTTCTATTCTTCCGGACAAGTCTGTTCAAATGGCACACGTGTATTCGTGCATGAAAATATCTATGAAGAGTTTATTAAGCGCATTGCAGAGCGTACTTCGGCGATTAAATTAGGAGACCCGTTCGACCCTGAAACTCAAATGGGCCCATTGGTGACGCGTGAACATTTCGAAAAAGTGGTTTCTTATATGCAGGCCGGTCGCGATAGTAGCGCACGACATATCTGCGGGGGCGATACGCCAACTGCTTTGGCAGATGGGTGCTATGTAACACCTGCAATTTTTGCAGACTGTACAGACGACATGAGTATTGTTACCGATGAGGTATTTGGCCCTCTAATGTCCGTATTATCATTTA
>JBLHMH010000056.1:0-19302 GCA_047621785.1 Polaribacter sp.
AAGAGCTTTACAGTAATGGGCCACACCTGGCAACCAACGCCTTTGAAATTGGTGACCCTAACCTCAATGAAGAAGACGTTTTTGCTCTGACTTTCTCAGCCGGATACGGCAATGAGCGATTCGAACTCGATACCAGCGTCTACCTCATGCAGTTCCAAAATTACATCTACGAGATAGCGACGAGTGAGGAAATGGATGAATTGCCAGTATTTCGGTGGCAACAAGATGATGCTACTTTTACTGGGGTTAACTTAAAAGGTCTGTTCCATCTATCAACGTTCGGCGGTGGCGATTTTGACTTTAATTTTCTGTTTGATCTGGTGCGCGGCGAATTAGATGCAGGTACAAGTAATCGTAATTTGCCGCGAATTCCGGCAGCACGAAGTAGTGTTGGATTATCTTGGAAGAGTGATGCATGGGAAATGGGCATTGATTACCTGCGGGTTAATAATCAGCGTCGCGTTGCAGGTTTTGAGCTTCCGACTGATGGCTATGAAGATCTGAGTGTATTCTTACTGCGTAAGTTAGCTCTCGCAGGTAATGAAGTGAATGTCTTCCTGCACGGCCGTAACCTAACGGATGACGAACAGCGCCACCATGGCTCCATTGTTAAAGACTTTGCTCCCGCACCGGGCCGACGTTGGGAGGTAGGAATTCGTATGGATTTCTGATCAAATTTTATGGATGTTAGTGTTATTAAGCCGTGGATGCTAAGTTCTACGGCTTAATAAAAGCGCTTCTACAAGCTAACCCAAGAACAAACTAAAAAATGAAATCGCTATTTCAAAATATTATTACCATTACTGTTTTAATCTCCCTATTTGGATGCTCTACCGTAAACAACGGAGCCAGCTTGCCAATAAAGCGAACTGAGGTGATTTCATTTGACCCCATAGTGACCGAAGTGGCGAGTCTAAATGCCAAGTACGGCGAAAAGAATACTCTGATCGTTTTAGATATCGATAACACATTACTCACAAGTACTATCGATATAGGCGGGGATATTTGGTATCAGTGGCAAACGAACAAGCTTGAGGTTAAACCGAGTGAGGCGCAAAAGGTCAAGTGCCTTTTTCAAGACTCGATAGGTTTGCTGTATGAGTTAGCCCCAATGGAGCTGACCGAAAATAGTCTGCCTGAAAAAATTCAGCAGTGGCAGTCAGGCGGTAATAGTGTTTTTGCGTTAACCTCCAGAGCTCCAAAATATCGAGCTGCGACCGAGAGAGAGTTAAGTAGCAAAGGAATCGACTTCGAAGCATCAGCACTCTCTCCAAAAGGCGATATAGCGCCGATTTACAGAGAGGTTCTAAAAAGAGAACTGAGTTACATGAAAGGAATTATGATGACTTCAGGCATGAATAAAGGTGAGATGCTCAGTTATATCTTAGAAAAAACAGCAAGGCACTTTAACGCGATTGTCTTCGTCGATGACTCAGAAAAAAACATCTCTAATGTTTATGAAGAGTTTAAAAGTAGAACTGATATAGATTCAAATTTATTTCATTATGTGAAAATTGAAAACGATAGAAAGTCTGAATTTGGTTCGGTATTAACCGCGTCACAAGCTGAAAAAATGGCTAAAGATTGGGCTGAACTGAATAAAGTATTGAATGCAATATTTCCCAAACGAGAGTTGACCCAAGGCTGCTTAAGCCAATAATTGTGCCTTAGGTAGAAGAGCTAATACCTGAAATTGGCGAATAGTGTTCTTACTTTGCTGAAATTTTCAGCGTATTCTGTAGTTTTACGTATTATGAATATTGAACAAGCATGGTAAGTGTTTTAAGTTTTACTCGCGTTATTCTATATTGGAAAATGCTAGGGTAACGGTTCACTTACCGTGCTTTTTTGCGTTCCAGCGGTACACTCACGGTACAGTGCTCAGTTTGCCTTAACTTTAATAAATTGCCCTAAATTACTGATATTGCTAAGTAAGCTGTTATATTAAATTAGTCTTATAAGTGATTGATTATACTTAATTAATAGTCTCTATCTCACCCTTAAAATCCGTTGGTAGAATTGTCGTGTACGGCACCGCAGGCCTCCATGCCGATCAATCATGGTTCTAGGTTACTTAGACTAGTAACTAAGATACCGTTGTTATCAGCGCCGTGAATATGAAAATATCGCTTGCCCAAATCAATTCCTAATCCTTTAATGGTCATGGTGACATACCTTATGTGGTTGATATCATAACCTAGTCTTAGGCCTAAGGTGTGGGGGGGGCTTTTCATTAGGCCTGATGACCCCCACCTGGTCTCAAATATTGTCGATTTAGGGGATAGCAGATTTATGCTTCGTATACTCTATCATCCTGTGCTAATGTAACTGTAAGAGATAGACTAAGAGCGAGTAAAGATTGCCAGTATGAAGGAGACTAACATTCCGCGCGATTCGCGCATCTTAATCGTGGGTGCAGGGCCTGCCGGATTGTGCATGGCTTGGTATCTGAAAAAAGCCGGCTTCAATCGTGTGCAGGTGTTCGAAAAGTCGCCACGCCTTGGCGGCAAGTGCCGGTCGTTGACGGTCAGAGGTCAGTCTTTTGACCTCGGTGCAAACTACATTACCTCTGCTTACACCCGTGTCCGCGAACTTGCGGCACATGTGCGCGCCGATATGTATGTCGAGCGAGCCGGTCATGCTATCAACGTCAGAGATGGTCAGTTACAGTCGATACTCAGTGAGGTGTTGAAAACAACCTCGTTTTTCAAACTAGTTTGGCAGGGCATTCGTTACTTTTTTATTCGATGGCGATTGCGCAAATTATTGACGCCGGCGCAACCGGGTTTTGCGCATGTACCGGAACACCCTGCGTTGCAAGGCAACTTCGAAGACTGGTTACAACGCCACGATCTGGGAGCATTGGCCATCATGTTCAAGGTTCCGATGACCTTGATGGGCTACGGAGACCTTAAAGAAATCGCGACGGTATACGGACTGAGTTATATGACCCTGGGTTCTTTTAAGGATTTGGGTTTTTTCGCTGCGAATATGCCATTTCGTCGCTGGCCGAAGCGCTTCACCCAGGGCTACGGTCGTATGTTCGAACGCCTCGCGGCTGAAGTTGACGTACTAACCGGCGTCACAATAGAAAAGGTTGAGCGTGGCAAGAATATCAAGGTGGAATACCGCGTTCTGGAACAGGAATTGGAGGAGCAGAGCGAATATCCAGAGACGCTAGAATTCGATTACCTGGTTGTAGCCTGCCCGCAACTGCCATCTGTATTAAAACCCTGGCTTACACTCACTAACGAAGAGGAAAGCCTCTTTAGACAAGTGCTGATCAATCCGTTCTACGTATCGACCTACTTCGCCAGAGGGACCGAAGAGGTTGCGGCTGTTAGTTTCTCGCTACCGCAACCCGAATTGGGCCAGCCCTACGTAGTCACGCGTCAGTATCCGGACAATGACTTCATCTCGATCTACACACGGGGTGATCGGGAAGGCAAGATTACGCGCGAAATCGTCGAACAAAATAACCTCAAGTTCTTACGTGAGATTGGGGCCGAAAATCCTGAGCAACATTCGTTTACGGCTGACGACTGGGCCTATTTTCCTCATGTGCCGTGGGAAGCGGTTGATGCCGGTTTTTACTCCGATCTTGATAAGATGCAGGGAATAAAGAACACATATTATTGCGGCGGTCTGCTGGCCTTCGAGCTTGTAGAAACCATCGCCGAACACGCATACAGCCTAGTGCAAACTCAATTTGTGGGGAAGAGATAAGAATGAAGAAGAATTCCAAACAACCAAAAATCGCGATTGTTGGAGCTGGCGCCGCAGGTATGAGCGCCGCATGGTTCTTGAAACAGAATGGCTACAAAGACGTTCATGTCTTCGAAAAAACGGAGCGCGTGGGTGGCAAGTGTCTGACCTTTGACTACGAAGGTCGCAAGTATGACATGGCGGCGCACGAGATGCTGGCCGGCTATGGTGACGTCATGGACATCATGAAGGCATTGGGCGTGCCCTGGACGGGGTACCAAAACGTTTTGGTCTACGATCGCGGCGAAAAGAAGTACATGGATATGATGGCCGCCACGCAGAGCGGCGGTTATGGCAAGTTGCAGATCGCTTGGGCGTCGATACGCTACACATGGAAGTTGCTGACTCGCTATCGACAATATTCAAAACCGGGCTCTGGCTTCGCCAACGCCCCACCCGAGTTATTGCAACCACTGTCTAGCTGGATCAAGCAGCAGCGACTCGAGGCTCTAACCGAAACTATCCTGTTCGTGATGAAAGTGCAGGGCTTTGGTCGACTCGACCAAATACCGGCGGCCTATTTCGTAAAGTTTCAGGGGCTGGGTAACTGGATATCCAATGTACTGCATGTGGCTGGGCTGATTCAAAGTTGGCCACGCGTAGTCAAGAACGGATTCCAATCACTCTGGGAAGCCGTCGCAGACGAAGTCGATGTTTCACTTAACACAAATATTACTTCTATCCGACGACACTCAGACCAAGGGGGCAACGTTATCAAAGTGCATATTGAGTTCGACGGTGACAGGGAAGCTGAAGAGTTCGACCAAGTTATCCTATCGTGCCCACTTGATTTGCCAACCCTCGAAGAAGTGGGTTTGAATATTTCCCGCCAAGAAACAGAAGTTTTTAGCAAGGTTCGCTACCTCGAGTTCGTAACGACGGCTTGTACTGTTAAAAATATTCCTGCTGGCGTGGTCGGTACTATTCCGTTGCCGCAGATTTTGAACTATACCGGGTACATCAAGATTTTCGACGATAGCGATATGACGATTTTCTTCAACCTGGCACCATCGGGCAACTACAGCAAAGAGGAAATTTGCGTCAAAATCCAAGAACAGGTTGAGGCCCTACCAGAATACAAGGGTGGCAAGGCACAATTCATTGATGTGTTCGCACAGCACGGCTGGCGATATTTTCCACACGTGTCACTAGCGGACTTCAGTGGTGGATTTTACGACCAACTAGAGTCGTTGCAGGGGTTTGAACAGACGTTTTACAATAGCTCACTACTCGGCTTCGAGACGGTGGGTAACACCGTCGCATATTCGCGCTACCTCGTGGATCGTTACTTCCCGAAGGTGCATTAGTGGTGGATACCTTTGGTGCCCGAATACCCTAGCCCCGATATTTTACGCAAGCAATTGAGTTCGCCGATATGCCAGTAGGCATGCGCCGAAATAAACAACCAAGCATCACCGCGAAATTTCACGTTGTCTGGGAAATCTCCCTTTTTAACAAAACGGTTTAGATGGAACAGATCCCATTTCAATGCAGTCAGCAGTCGTTGGCGGGTTTCAGTGAAGCCAGCTGTTACAGCCGCGCGACCTACGCTCGTCTCAGGCGTAACCGGCCCACTGGTATCAGCCCAGTATGTGCTTTGCCATTCAACTGGCAGCTCATAAGCAATGTCGTTAAGATGATGCAGGAACCAGTCTTCGACGGCAGCGTAGTGGCCGAGAATCCAATCGAAGGACACATCCATACCAGGCAACGGTGTGTACCAGTGTTCGTCAGGAACATCTTTAACCATTGTGAGAATGGTTTTCTCACTGACCATGAGAAGTTTGTACGCGTCTATTTGAACCATTTAACTTTTCCCTCGTTATGAATCTTGTGAATGCATTTCAGATTACAGCATACAATCGCAAATTGCTACTAATCGTCTGTGCATGCTTCGGTCTGCTGAGTACTGCGATAGTACAGGCGCAAGACCTTGCCAGTTATTACGGCGGTGGATATCGTCCAGCATTCGAGTACGTCATTGATAAGCAGGGTGATGCAACGCTGGACGAAATACAAAGGCTATCAAGCGACAAGTTTCTGGCGGGTGGGCAGAAGGGCGTCACTCTAAATTTCATGAAGGGGGCAGTATGGCTTCGCCTTCACCCGTTGAAAAGCCCCGATCCTGACGCAAAGCTGCTTTTACAGTTTGCTGATCCGTTGCTAGATGACATCCGTGTCTACCAAAAAATTACAGGCGGTGGTTGGGAAGAAAGCCGACTTGGCGATCATCCGGTGAACACGCCGGATGCGCTAGATGCGATCAGTCCGGTGCTGCAGATCAATCCGTTGATGGCGCAAACGACATCGATCTACGTACGAATACAAAGCAAAAGTAGCATGCTGGTGGAGCTACGCTTGCTGACTTCGGAACAGTTTTTCCAAACCAGTATGATCAGCTTTCTCTTCTATGGCGCCATGTTCGGAATCATGATGGCCATGTGCTTGTACAACCTTTTCTTGTTCGTTTCGCTGCGCGACTATAATTACTTACTGTACGTGTTTTCGATTACCACAACAGCTTTGTTTCTCGCAAGCCTGAGCGGACACGCGCAACGTTGGTTGTGGCCCGACTATCGGATGTACACGGAGGAGATATTTCTCGTCATTGTGGCCGGAACACTGATGTCTGGACTGGCATTCTGTACACGCTTCCTCGAAGCAAAGATCTACGCGCCAACGCTACATAAGATTATCATCGGCTTATTTGTGCTTGCTGGGCTGACGATACCGTTGACATTCATGACGAGCTTTCAGTTCTCGGTGAACCTGACTGGCGCAATCTCGGGTACCGCGGGAACGGTAGGCCTGATAACGGCGGCCGTGTGTCTCGCTCGTGGTCAACGGTCGGCGCGGTTCTATTTAGTCGCATGGACCGGGTATTGCATCGGCACCGTGCTGACGGCCGCTCGCCAACATGGCTTGGTGGACAATGAATTTTATGCGATTCACGGCATGGAAATTGGTGCCGTGTTGGAAACGATTTTGATCTCGTTCGCCCTGTCGGATCGCTACAACCAGCTTAGAATTGGCAGGGAAAAAGCTCAGCATGAAGTGGCTGAAAGCCTCCGGCGCATGGATAAGCTGAAGGATGAGTTCCTCGCCAATACGTCGCACGAACTTCGAACACCTTTACAGGGAATCATCGGTCTAGCTGAATCTATGGTGGCCGGAGCAACAGGCAAACTTGGCGATGCGGCAAAGAAGAACTTGTCAATGATCGCCAGCAGCGGTCAGCGCCTTGCATCATTGGTCGACGATATTCTTGATTTCTCAAAAATGAAGAATAGAGAATTAGTGCTGAATAAGAGGCCCATCGACTTACATGTCATCGTCGACTTGGTATTGCGGTTAAGTGCGCCCTTGGCGAGTGCGAAATCTTTACAACTCGTTAACAGTATCGACAACAAGGTGCCGCAGGTACTCGGCGATCAAGATCGCCTGCAACAGATACTTCATAACCTGGTCGGCAATGCCGTTAAGTTTACGGAGGCCGGCAGTGTCATTGTCAGCGCTGTCGACGATGGCGAGCAGGTAAGATTGCTCGTAACCGACACCGGGATCGGCATCGCCCCGGAGGATCAGGAACGTATATTTGAGTCCTTCGAGCAAGTCGAGGATTCCGCTACGCGCATACACGGTGGTACCGGCCTTGGGCTGGCCGTCACTAGAAACCTCGTGAACCTGCACGGCAGTAACATCGATTTGGCGTCTGCGCCAGGCGAAGGCTCAACCTTTAGTTTCACACTGCCGGTCGCTACAGAGGGGCTTTTGGAGTCCCTGAAAATCACGCCGATCGAGGCAGTCGCACAGCGATCTGAAGTCGTAGCAGCGCCTAAAGCTGCTAACGTGGAAGTGATTGAACTGGAATACACACGCTCATCAGGCAAGCTCGGTGCCGACAATCGTATTCGTATTCTTGTTGTCGACGACGAACCGATAAATCGTCAAGTCATGGAGAATCATCTGACACTGCAGGACTATGAAGTGTTGCAAGTCGAGAATGGTATGAAGGCCCTTGAGCTCTTGAGCGGTGGCGAAAAAGTCGACCTGATTCTCCTCGACGTGATGATGCCAATGCTGTCGGGCTTTGAGGTTTGCCGCGAAATCCGCAAGCAACACCTTGCGACGCAGCTACCTGTGATTATGGTGACAGCGCGGACGCAGATGGAAGATCTGCAGTTCGGTTTGCAAGTTGGCGCTAACGACTACATTACCAAGCCCTTTTCTAAAGGCGAGCTACTTGCTCGTATCGAGACCCACCTCAATTTGGCCAAAATCAATGCTGCTTACTCCCACTACGTTCCGCACGAGTTTTTACGCTACCTAAATCGCGACAGCATTATCGATGTACGTCTCGGCGACAACGTCGAGATGGAAGCGGCGGTGTTTGTATCCGACGTTCGCGGGTTCACGACTTTGTCGGAAACCATGACGCCTGACGAGAGTTTCACGTTCATCAACGACTATTTCGCGTCAGCTGCGCCACCAATTCAAAAGCACGGCGGATTCATCATTTGTTACACCGGCGACAGCGTCATGGCGGTATTCCCGGGAGGCGCGGAACAGGCGCTGGCGGCAACCCGCGATACAATGGCCGGCCTCACGGCGTTCAATGCCAAACGGGAAAGTGACGGCGAGTCGCCAATACGAATTGGTGTTGGGCTGCACTTCGGAAGCCTCCGGCTGGGAATCGTCGGCGAGCACCAGCGGCGACAAGGCGACATCTTTTCTGACGCGGTAAACGTCGCGAATCGTATTGAAGGAATGTGTAAGCCATTTGGCAGGACAGTGCTCGTCAGCGCAGCGTTTCTGGAAGCATTGCCAAACCCGGACGAGGATTTGCCACAGCGTCGAGATCTCGGCGAGGTCCCACTAAGAGGTCGCTTCGAGCCACTAGTATTGTTTGCCGCAACTGAATTTGACATTCATGATGGCGCGAATGTTTCGCAGAATGCGCATGAATGAATTCGGAAGCGGTATCTAATTCGCTAGCGAGAAGGGCGAGATTATTTCAGCGTTTTGACGTGTGTGATCAGGGTAGCGGCACTGGAAATCATGTAAAACCGCGACAGACCTCCGTTTTCCCACAGTAACTAAGTGCTCAAAGTAGTCGGTGAAGTCAATTCAACTTAGATTCACTAAGCTAGCACTAGTTCTCAGTCCTATATTGGCCTTGCCACATAGTTTTACGATCCAGCTTGTATTCCGCTTTTGGCTCAATTGAACGAGCAATTCTAAGTGGTACCAGAGACTATTTCGACCACTTGCGCGAGCGGTGTGTCGACATTTTTTCTCAGTGTTTTTGATTTTTTTTCAACAGCGCAGTAGGTTTTAATGATCGCGCATTAAATACTACAGTTAGAAGTAGTTCAAAAAGCAGTACTTCGCGGGGCATCTAACTTAATAAAATCAATAAAAACAATGTGTTATGCCTATTTCTGGTAATGGGTGACTCTTATCATTATTTGAAGACACTAATACTTAGTGCATTAAAAATTGAACTCCGCAACAATAGCGATGGTTAAAAAGCTTTGATATAAGTTATCAGTTATCAGTTAGCAGCTAGCCCGTCCGTGTGTCGGTATTATGGGGGGGTGCCTACAAAACAATTGGGTGACTATTAGTAACGGATTTACTTAAATTCTGCATGGAGTATTGTGCCAAGGCCGGACTCAATATAGTCTAAGAGGCCATGCTTGCTGATATTTCATCAGCCGTATTTGACTTAGGAGACCGTACAACGATGGTTAAGATAATCGCGATAACCACCGCATCCTTAGTGGCCTTAGCGACACTGGGCTACTTTTTAACGATGAGTGGTGGAAAACCCATTGGTTCTGATCTTTCTGTCATTGGTCAGGGCAAGCCGGTTCTGGTTCTTGCTTATGAGAATTATTCGCCGACGGGAGGAGACGCGCTTAATCGCCTGCGGAGAATTAGCAGCGACTACGATTCACAGCTTGATTTTGTGGTAGCCGATTTGGGAACTCCGGATGGTCGCGCGTTTGCCAATCGTCATCAACTATTCGATGGTCAGGCCGTCTTGCTAAAGAGCAATGGTCAGCCACTGGGGGGCATGAGCATACCTGCAGACGAGAAGGAGTTGCGCAGTCGTCTAGAATCTAAGCTAGCAGCGGTGGAATGAGTCGGCTGTTAGATTAGAGCCAACGATCATTGGCGATCCATGGCGTGGTGTTCTTCATCAGTAATATTGAGGTGCTTCACGGCTGACATGTTTTCAAGTCAAGCAACTGAGGATTATCTGTATCTTATTTATTTTCTGTGGCCCGACCAGATTTTGATATTTCGGCAGTCAGAACACGCTGCATTGCTTCTTGCGTCGACATGTTGAGGGTTTGTAATCTTGATTCAGGCAGATACAAAACATAGCCACCCATTTGGTAACTCATTGGCATATAAACGGCATTAAGCTTCTCGTCTGAATCATCGCTTTGAAGCGGTAAGCTAATGCTAGGATTTGTGACGAAACCAATTAACTTAACATCTTTATCGAAACTCACTAATACAACTCGGTCCAGTTCACCATCCTTGCCACCTGAAACGAAGTCGATCATCTCGCGGATATTTCGGTAAACGATATTAAAAACGGGGATCTTATTAAATGCTAATTCCATCCAACGGAAAATGAAGCTGAGAAACCGACCGTGTATCGCGAGCCCGACCAAGTAGATGGCAGCAATGCTGACCAGGGCTCCCATGCCAGGGAAGTGCAATGCTTCCGGCAAAATAAATGTTAGCGGCTGGATGAACAGAGATTCGGCGACTCGAAAAACCCACGTGAGTATGCCAATTGTTAGAGCAACCGGGAGCGTGAATAACAGGCCTTTGATAAAAATTGTGCCAGGACTTGTGACTGCTTTGATAGATGTTTTCATAAGCTGGGTTAAGTGCCTTTTTTAATGTGGTTTAATGTCAAGACTAGTTGTTCTTCCGGGTTTTGGCTGAAGCGTTACTGAGCGCGAATCAACCAATTCGAATGCGTTACTCTGACCAACTGAGTTAAGCAGTTCTTCATTCTCTTGAAGTCTAAATGTTAATAGCAATAATAGCGATTATAGTAGGTCTACTGGTCTTGGTCTGGAGCGCCGAGCGCTTCGTGGTTGGTGCCTCGGGCGCGGCCAGTCATGCCAATGTTCCACCTTTGCTGATTGGCATGATCATCGTCGGCTTTGGCACATCAATGCCGGAAATGGTTGTTTCGGCGACGGCGTCGCTCTACGGCAATGTCGGCCTTGCATGGGCAATGCAATAGGGTCGAACATCGTCAATACTGGGCTGATATTAGGCCTTACCGCATTAATAGCACCGATTCTAGTAAGTTCAAACATGGTCGACGAGAGTTGCCAATCTTATTGGCGATCAGCATTTTATTTGGTTTGCTGATTTGGGATTTATCGCTAACTCGATTTGAATCATTTGTCCTGTTGCTAGGTTTCTTCGTGCTAGTTTGCTGGTCAATTTACGCGGGGCTCAAGCAGCGCGGAGACCCCCTAGACATTGAAATCTCGCAACAACTTTCTCAGCAGAAAATGAGTCTAAAGCGTTCAATGGGCTGGACTATTATTGGGTTAATCATACTGATTATTAGTTCCAGAGTTTTGGTTTGGGGAGCCGTGACACTGGCCGAAGCTTTTGGTGTCAGTAATCTAGTCATTGGTCTAACCATTGTTGCGTTCGGTACCTCTTTTCCAGAGCTGGCAACATCTGTGATTGCAGCTCGTAGAGGCGAACACGACATTGCCATTGGCAACGTGGTCGGCTCGAATATGTTTAACTTACTGGCTGTCGTTGGTGTTGCAGGGGTGATTGAGCCGATGAAATCAATCTCTCCAAATGTACTGATTCGAGATTGGTCGGTCATGATTATTCTGACGATTGTCTTATTGATTATGGCTTATGGGTTTAACCGCCAAAGTCGCATAAATAGAGTCCAGGGCACAGTGCTGCTGTGTTCCTATATCGCCTATACGGCTTACTTAGTGAGCTCTGCGGCCACTACGTAATCGTTCTGTACCCAATCAAAGGTGGCAGTTGGTATGTTGCTGGTAATCCTGGCCGCAATGGTTCACTCAAGCAGTTTTTCGAACCTGTTCGCCGTCGCCGCGTATTGCGCGCACTTAACCTGCTTTCAGATTAACCCGCAAGAACGCGCGACTGGTCAGTCATTCGGCGCTGGAGCTAAACGTAAGTGTTTCCCTTGGTAACCTGAAGCTGGGTCAATATTGGGAGGCTGGGATTAGTCATTGAGTCCCAGCGCTTTGCCGGCCAGAGGGATTGGCGGCCCGCCGAGTGACAATAATGCATTATGGAAGGACTTTTGAGAATGATTTCCTGGGTTTTTGGCCATCCAGCTATTACGCAACTTGACTATCAGTATTTTCCCCATTAAGTAGTTCAGTACAGTGGGTTCGTATTGAGCTCGTAAGGTTTCGTCACGCGCTAGAGCTGCATTTTGAAATCCTTGTTGAATAAACATCAATTCAGCCTCGGCGGGTGTCATTCCCCTAGTATGTAAACGCAGAGCAACTAAAAATCGGACATTGCGCAACAACGCATTACTTAGCTGACCGATATGAATAGCGTGATCACGGTTACCATAGCCGGCATCCCACATCATTTCTTCAGTGTAGTGTGCCCAGCCCTCGGAAAAGGCATAGCTGTGGAATACTTGTCGTAGTTCTGATATCCCCCGATTGGCATGCATTGCATGCAAGAAATGGCCCGGCCATACTTCATGCACAGAGGTGAAGAGTAGGTCGCTAGTACTCACCTGGTAGTCAAACTGTTCTTTTTTGGTCCACTTTGGGTCTGGCGGGGCGATGTAATAGATCGAAGCCAAGGATCGATCGTGTGGTCCAGGAGATTGAATATAGGCACCCCAGCCTATCGCGTAGTCAGGGGCAATGGCAACCTCGGCTTGCTCATTACCTGGAACGCTGACAATTTCATTGGCGACAATAAATTGTTTGAGTTTGCGCAATTGCAAGCGGGCCTCAACAACAGCTCCGCTCTTCGGTTTCACCGCTGCATTTTTAGTGACGCAGTCAGCAATTTTCTGATTCGGGGCGTAACCGGCACAGGCTGATTTTAATAACGCTAGATTACGTGCAAGCTCGGCCTCGCCGATGGCCTGTAATTCGAGCAGGGAAAGGTTGATTCCCTCTGTTTGGAGTAACATTTTCTCGAACAATAAAGGCCCGATCGCGAAGCTGGCGGGGCTTACTTTGCTTGCCGCTCGTGCTTCCAGGTTAAAGGCCAGATTATTCAGACTGTTGATCGCAGTCTGGAGTACATGATTGAATTCATGGGAATTGTCATCGTTGATTACTCCGGCGAATATTTGCGGGACTTGCGTCGTCATGAAATCGGCCATGCCACGAAAACGGTTGGCACCATACTGACTGTAAGGTTTCGCTATAGGTGCTGACAGGTTTTCGTCAATCTGCTGCAAAGCCATAGGCAGGGCCCGGCAGTATTTTATAAAGGCTAACAAGCGTTGCGCTTGCGGTGCATAAGGCCGCGAAACATACAAATCAAAGTCGATATCACCCATCATCCAGTTGAAATAGAAGTCCGGATTACGGAAAGGCCACTGGGCGTCTTCCAGCCAGAACAGATCCTGCGCAATTTTCGCTAGTAGATATTCAATTTCGAATTCGATGTCTTCCTTCGTTAGTGCGCCACCTCCAGCAGAACCCCAATCAAATGTTGCCATATTGGAACGAAGGGCATAAGTTCCCAGACGCGTACGCCAAGATTTTAGTCTGTCAATCTCTAGAGCAATTCCTTGGCGGCTCCAGTCTGGCAGGAGGCCATCAAAGCGGTGTACACCCTGGAAAGCCGCAAAACTAGGATGGTGCTGATAGTAGTCATCGACGAATTCCTGACTAATAGCCTCCCAGCTTAAACGCACCTCACTAGTCGGACGAGTATTCGCGGAAGCGTCGCTTATTGGTCGCTCAGCAACATCCTGCGCTGATGAGGTTTGTAGTCCGGCGCATTGTGCCAGCAGGACCAACAGCCCGAGGAGGGATGTTAATGAAAGATGCCTCTGATCATTGATTATCATTGTCGTATGCTAACAGTGAAACTGAAAATTAAACGGGTCAAAGTACTTTATTTTCGTTATCTAGCTCTTCTAATAATATGGGCCTTCCTTGTCGCGTTGCCCAAACTTAGGCGAGAGCTGTTTTTCGATTACTGCTAAAAAATAATCGCTACCATGCCTAGCATCGATCACAGGACACCCGCTGACCACAGGATATCCACAAAAAAGCCAATCAGTTGATTATAATCATAATTTTGCGTTCAAATTCATTGAAGGGTGTCCAAGTAAGAATTCGCATAAATAGAGTCGAGGGCACAGTGTTACTGTGTTCCTATATCGCCTATACGGCTTACTTAGTGAGCTCTACGACCACTATATTATAACTAGCAAAGTACTACCCTCTAAACTTTGGCCGAAAAACCAAGCAGTGGTATCTAGAACCTATCTGTAAATTTTTTTTAAAAATCAACTCACTGCACTCCTCGACCAGGGATGTCCTCACTATTTAAGGTGTTCATGTTTTTGGCGCGCATGCGTAATTTGAATTCGAAAGGGAAGTCCATTTTACACGGCTCACCTGCACAGGTGGCTGGATCGAACCTAGTGTGAAACATGACTGAGGTTGCCAATTCAGTAATATCTTTATGCGGAGATTCATAGATAACTAGTTCTTGTACAATACCGTTTTTATCAATTTGAGCAACTAACCTCAACATACCACCACGTGCAATTCTCTCGTGTCCCTTGATCAGTGGCAGATATATAGATTTGGTGCCTCCTTTTGGAGACGGAGGAGTATCATTTTCATTAAGCCCCTCCCACTGCGCACGATAGATATCTTTTTGCTTTTTCGATAATTGACGGTATTCCTTGTCAAATGGATACGGTGCCCGGGCTTCTATTGGCTTAAGTTTTGAGCCCAACGGCGCTTTGCCCAATAGCTTATAAACACCTTTGGCCTCTGCAACAGCACCAATAATCGTTAAACTCAATACTATAGAAATGATTGTTTTAAACATATGCTCTCTCCCAAATACTGTTTAAATTTACCATATGATAGCGACCACTACCAATTGGGCAGAGTTACTGCAGAGCTAGGGTATGGGTATACTGCTTGTCACTCTGCATACCAACAGTAAATAACGCTGAATTACTAAACAGGAAAACTTATCTAACCATGAAATTAAAAACATTATTATTGTTAATTGTAGCGCTATGTCTTCAGGGGCAGGTTTTAGTAAAGGCGCAAGCGTCCGATATTGTTAATTACGACTCACTCGACACCACCGATGGTTCTGGTTTGCTAACTAAACCACAAGCTAAGTTGGCAGTGAACAATGCTCAGGCAGAATCAAATGCCTTATCGTTATGCGAGACTGATTGTGTTAATCCCTCAGATACATTGCTGGGTAGCGCAGATGGTGTTGATGCGTTTTCAAACTGTCAATCGAATTGCATTCGCTCAGAATATTCGTTTATGAACTTGCAAAGCAAAGTAATTTCGATTTATACAAGCGACCCAAATGACAGTGCACTGCATTACGTTGGCTTAATCTACCAATGCGTTGAGTATGCGCGGCGATGGTGGATGAAAAACTTAGGCATCACATTTGGCAGTATTGATAGTGCTTACGAAATAATTTATCTAACTGCAGGTAAGGATATTGAAAGCGGCGATAGTTTTTCATTATCACGCTCAGTTAACGGCACGGCCAGAAGGGCACCCAAACGTGGCGATTTACTGATTTACTACGCAACACCAGATAACCAAAATTGGCAATATGGGCATGTGGCGGTGATCGTTGGCGTAGACAAAAAAAAGGGGCTTGTTTCTTTAGCCGAACAAAATTACAGCAATCAAAAATGGCAAAATCCTAAGGTCTTTTCACGTCAGATTCAAATGTTTGAGGTGGGCGGGCGTTATCAGTTAATTGATGTAGAGCGCGCGCAAAACAGAAATAGTAGCGGTGGGCAAATTGCTGGTTGGGTTTATCCAACGACTGAGGCACACTAATTGGATAAACTAATATAAACCGTTGTTGATAGCCGCTTGTCAAAGCCCCTGGTAATATCCGCTTGTTATAACCCTTTAGCCTGTTTTCGCAGATCCTCAACATAAAAACTGCAGATAACCGGCAGGGAGTTTTTAAGGTGAATAGATTGTTGCTTTCGTGCAGCTGCAGCGGGCATTTGGAATGCGCCTGTAAGTAAACGAGCAATCCATCTACTTTGCTGCTCAGCGACGGGCCACATTGAACACAAGACAGGACAATATCCTACAAAAAAGAGACTGTCATATTGAGCATGCGCTATTTGTTTATAGAGCGCTAATTCAGTTTCTTGCTCACCCAGAACTTGCCTAGTGATGAATGGCATATGGGCTTGGTAGCCGGTGGCATAGATTATCGCATCGGCCTGGGTGGAAGAACCATCTGAAAAGAAAACTGTCGCGCCGTCAAAACGTTCAACACCCGGTTTTAAATCGACTAGTCCTGACTGCAGTGCAGGTATAAAGTCACTAGAAAGCGTTGGACGGTCCTCCCACGGGCGGATAGATGGCGTTGGGAGCTTTGTGTTAAGCAGCGCTTGTTGAGCAATGAACTGACGGCGAAAAGCTCGGCCCAGAGTTCGTCGTACCAACCACACTCCTAGTTTGTTTGGTAAGTAGCGTAAAATTAACGGCAACCGAGCAGCGGGATGGGGTGCCACAGCATCGGCGGGTTTACCATCTATGATTTTGGGGATAACCCACCGGCCTGACCGCGCTGACAGAGTGACAACTGAGGCGCTGCCTGCGGGAGAGGCGATATTTGCTAGATCGGTGGCGATTTCTGCACCACTGCTACCCAGGCCTACCACCACAACTCGCTTATTGCGCAGATCAAATGGAGACTGAGCATCTAAGTAGTCTGTTGCATGAAATGCCTGACCGTTAAACACACCAGGAGTCTCAGAAAACGGCATATGAGGTTTGGAGTATTTACCCGTTGCGACAATGATATTAGAGTAAAGGGAAGAATCTCCGTTTTCAAATTCAAGCTCCCATGAACCGTCAGGCATAACCGAGGTTTTAGCGACCCGAGTGTTAAATTTAATTTGTTCTAGAAGGTCAAAGTGCTTTGCATAATTGTTAAAATACTCAACCATGTTATCTGCGCTGGGATGGTCTGGTGCACATTCCGGGAATGGAAAATCGGAAAACGCCATACCCCTTGTAGATGTGTTGGTGCGTAAAGACCGATAACCGCTACCACCATATTCTACATTCCAGACTCCACCAACTCGGTCGCTTGCTTCCAGACATTCGAAATCAAGATCAAACTCTTTAAGTGTTTTGCAAACGGCTAAGCCGCTAGGACCAGCTCCAATTACGCCAATTTTTGGTACATCTTTTCTTGTCATGAATTTATTATAGGCGCTAATCATCTAGGGGGGCTAGCTTAGATTTAATCTACAAGTGCAACTCTGATTAGTCCGTTATCAGGCACGTTAATCAGGATTCTCAACTTAAAATATTGAGACTGCATTCGCTTCGTGCATAATGCACCGTGACTTGGTCACCATCAATGAACCGTTACCCAAATCGATACTGGCATCGCTGATACGAAGCAGCTATAGCACAATGGTGTCTTTCTATGTTCTGGCGTTGATTCACCTCAATTATTAACAAGTTATTCGAACAGGAAGAATTTATGTTAACCCTACACCATCTTGAATATTCACAATCATACAGAGTGCTTTGGTTACTTGAAGAGTTGGTGGGCGATTATGAGCTTAAGTTGTACGAGCGCGACAAAAAAACGCGTCTAGCACCAGCTGACTATAAAGCGGTTTCACCGCTGGGAACATCGCCGGTGATTACTGAAGCAGAGCTTAACCTAGCTGAGACTGCCGCTATATTTGATTATATTTTGGACCAACACCCTGAGTCGCCATTGCGACCATCTGTTAATAGTATGGCAAGAACAGATTATTTGTTTTGGTTTCATGCGTCACAGGGTTCACTAATGCCGATGATGCTAATGAGCATTGTATTTCAAATGCTTGAAACACGTTCGCCAGGTTTGATTAGACCGATCATCAAAATGGTACTTGGCAAGGCTTCTAGCGCCATGGTTAACCCAAGAGTGAAATCACTCTTAGACAAAGCCGAGGCAGATCTAGGCGCCACGGGTTGGTTCGCGGGCGAGTCACTTACGGCAGCGGATATGATGATGAGCTACCCTATCGAGTCCGCCCAGACCAAAGGCTTACTCAAACATAATTATCCCAATTGCGAAGCCTGGGTAGAACGTATTAAGCAAGTACCGAGTTATCAATCAGCTAAACAAAAAGACGGTAAGCCGAGTGCCATTTTTCAGTTCTAAGAATTAACCCTTGCTTCAACAATTGACACTAGTCGTTTCTGACTATTTATCCAAAGTATAATCGGCGTCCTTGTGCTCTAGTCTCTTATAATAAATTCTGCACTTTATTGCGAATGTCGGCAAACCTAACATTCTCACACAGCGCGAAGCCCGGTAATTGCCTGACCTTGTTACGCGCAAATATGGGTACACTCAAGCCGGCCAAAAAACGGCAAAGCAACTCGTTTGACAATGGCTGAGTGACTTTAGTCGCAAGATGTTTTTGCAAGTCTGATAACACCTGACTTAATGTTTCATCGCTTGGCCAAGTGCGTTGCTGCGAGTAGGCAAGCTTTGCCACTTGCCCTTTACACACGCTGCAATGGCCGCATTGTTGCGGCGCGTTTTGGTCATCAAAGTATCGTGACAGGTTATAACTTAGGCAGTTATCCAGCTCAAAAAAACGTATCAGTGCGGCAATACGCTTAATCTCTTTCTTTTCTTTATCGGCAAAATACTCATGTAGTTTTTGAGCAAGGCCATTGTCCGCCAATGCCACCTCATTAACCGAAAAAACCTCTGTCATACGTTTGCTTTCCAGCTCTATGCATTGCTTTTCTTGCAGGTATTCAAGTGCGGTGATGACTCGACCACGGTCGCATTTATAGTTGGCAAACAAGGCATCAAAATTGGGTTCTCCCCAAACCTTTTTCATATTAGTGTGCTTAAAAATTGCTTCAACAAAACTACGCCGCTCACCATTAAACAGGCTAATTATTTCATCCTTAGATTTTATGAATTTATATTTAAACTCTGCAAAGTAGGCGTACATCGGGCGCACAACCCCCAATAGTTCTAGTTGAACCAATAAGGTCTTTAACGGTAACTGCCGCACATTACTGGCATTTGATAAACTCACCAACTGCAACTCCCAGTTTCCAGCCTGTAGTTCAGTTTTAATATTGTTTAATACAAAGTCTATAGCGACCAGTTCAGGCGTGTCACCATAGACAAAGTTTTCTACGGTATTGAGGCCATCAAGGTTTGCCAGAGTAATGCATTTTGAAGGTAGGCCATCTCTCCCAGCTCGGCCAATTTCTTGGCTATAGTTCTCTATCG
>JBLHMH010000057.1:0-19216 GCA_047621785.1 Polaribacter sp.
TGATTACGAGCCTCGACTAATGCTTTTGCTTTAGCGTCTTCTTCGGCATGTGCTTCAGCGTCAGCGACCATTGCTTCGATCTCTTCTTCGCTTAGACCTGAACTCGACTTGATCACAATTTTGTTCTCTTTGCCGGTTGCCTTATCTTTAGCCGAAACATGCATAATGCCGTTTGCATCAATATCAAAGGTAACTTCAATCTGCGGTGTTCCACGCATCGCTGCTGGAATATCGGTTAGATCAAAACGACCTAGCGACTTGTTACCTGCCGCCATCTCACGTTCGCCTTGCAATACGTGAATGGTAACTGCATTTTGATTATCTTCAGCAGTAGAGAAGGTCTGACCGGCTTTGGTAGGAATAGTTGTATTCTTATCAATTAGTGCCGTACGAACCCCACCCATAGTTTCGATACCTAGCGTCAGCGGTGTAACGTCCAACAACAATACGTCGGTTACATTTCCACCCAATACGCCACCTTGAATTGCAGCACCCATGGCAACTGCTTCATCTGGGTTCACGTCGCGACGAGCTTCTTTACCGAAAAATCCCTCGACCGCTTTTTGAACCATAGGCATACGCGTTTGACCGCCTACCATGATAACGTCATCAACTTCACTGGCCGAAAGGCCAGCGTCTTTCAATGCAATCTTACATGGCTCGATAGTACGTGATACTAAATCATCGACTAACGACTCCAATTTGGCGCGGGTCAACTTAATCACTAAGTGTTTTGGGCCAGTTGCATCGGCTGTTATATAAGGTAGATTGATTTCAGTTTGCGAACTCGCTGATAACTCAATCTTAGCTTTCTCTGCGGCATCTTTAAGACGCTGCATCGCTAGCGCATCGCCTTTAAGGTCGATCGATTGATCTTTCTTAAATTCTGCTGCCAAATACTGAATGATACGGTGATCAAAATCTTCACCACCTAAGAAAGTATCGCCATTGGTCGAAAGCACTTCAAATTGATGCTCACCATCAATCTCCGCAATCTCAATAATCGACACATCAAAGGTACCGCCTCCTAAGTCGTAGACAGCTATTTTACGGTCACCGACTTTTTGATCCATGCCGTAAGCAAGAGCCGCAGCAGTTGGCTCGTTGATGATTCGCTTAACGTCCAAACCAGCAATTTTACCCGCGTCTTTGGTTGCTTGGCGCTGAGCGTCATTGAAATACGCTGGCACCGTTACGACTGCTTCAGTCACCTCTTCACCAAGGAACTCTTCAGCCGTGGTTTTCATCTTTTGCAAAATACGTGCAGACACTTCTGGTGCTGCCATGGCCCTGCCATTAGCTTCGACCCAAGCGTCGCCATTTTTAGCTTTAACGATTTTGTACGGCATTAGATCTACATCGCGCTGTACAACTTCTTCGTCAAATTTACGACCTATCAAACGTTTTACAGCGTAAAGCGTATTAGTCGGATTGGTGACGGATTGTCGTTTGGCAGGTTGTCCTACCAATACTTCGCCGTCTTCAGCAAACGCAACATACGATGGTGTTGTGCGATCGCCTTCACTATTTTCGATAACGCGAGGTTTATCTCCATCCATTACGGCTACGCAAGAGTTGGTGGTACCTAGATCGATTCCAATAATTTTACCCATTACTCAATTCCTCAAAAAAATAAATCTGTTCAAGCCCCTTTCTGGGGTTTTTAATCAATAATTCAATATCTTTAACGATATTTTGTAATCTTCAATTACGCCGTCATCATTGCCTATAGCAACTACTTTGCGACCACGACCAACGCGGGTCGTAACAAACGATCATGCAATGAAAAACCGACTTGTATCACGCTAATAATCTGACCTGAGTCGACTTCCTCAGACTCAATTAAACTCATCGCCTGATGCAGGTTTGGATCCAGCTTGTCGCCCGATTCAGGGACAATTTCAGTAACTGAAAATTTTGCAAACGCAGACTCTAATTGCTTTAACGTAATCGACACCCCTTCATGGGTACTTTTGATCGCTTGGTCGGCGTCCTCGGCCAATTCAACGGACAATGCCAATTTCAAGCTGTCGTGCACATTCACCATCTCTTTGGCAAAACCTTCTACTGCAAATTTACGGCTATTGGCGACTTCTTTCTCTGAGCGTCGACGGATATTGTCTTCTTCTGCCTTAGCGCGTAGAAATGCATCTTTTAATTTTATAATTTCAACTTGCGCGCTTTCGAGCTGAGCGACTAAATCAAGCTCACCTTGATCGCTCGATTGTTCAACGTTAAATTCCATAGAGGAATCCAACGCAGCTTTAATGCTCTCGTCAGAAGGCGCTGCTTGGCCTGTGTCAATAACATTATCAACTTTGTCTTGTTCAGCTTGATTAGAAACTGTATTTTCTGATTCTGAGTGTTTGTTTTCTGATTCGTTCATAACTCGATTTAAAGCGAAAATTTAGATGGCTGAATTATGGGGATAGAATCAATCAGTTCAAGCGTATCAAGTAAGTTTTTGAACTTTTCTGTAAACCCGAACCCCCATTGCTTACAATGCAATTCAACTCTTTGAAACCTCCGTAAGTGGTTAATAGCCTAGATTCATCAAGGCTTTTAGAATCGGCGACTAATCACCGCACCAGAGTATTCTAAGCAATCCTCCACTCGTATTTTCTGCACAGCCGATAAATCTTCTAAACTCACAAACTTATATTCCGAATGCTCGTCGCTTAGTTTAATGAGCTTTTGGTCAGCTAAGTCACAACGAAAGATAAATGCCTGAGAGTCAAAGGCACTGTGATAATAGACGCCGCTCAGATACAGGCAATTAACACCAATACCTAACTCCTCCAAGCATTCACGTTGGAGCGCTTGGTGAATTGTTTCACCTGGCTCTAGCCCCCCACCCGGCAAGCCAAAGTCAAAGTTGCCATAATTTGCTTTCAGCAGCAGTACATTATCATCCGCATCGGTAATTACCGCATGAGAACTCAGTCGAAATTTATCGTTATAGGCCATTACAAGGGTACTGATTTTTAAACACTAAAAGCATATTCGAATCATATATAAGTGATCGTCCATCGGGTGTTGTCTTGGATAATCAACTACTTCGAACCCAATCCAGGTATAAGTTCGAACTGCAGCCAAGTTTTCTGGTAACACAAAAAGCGAATCGCCTGCCAACTCCAACCTTTGCCTCCCCGACTCTGATAAAAGCTTAATAATAACTTTAGCTAGTCCCTTGCCGCGTTGCTTTGGCGCTACCAACAAACGTGCTAAATGGCATTTATTTAAGCGTTGATAAAACTGACCAAACGCCAATAGTTGATCGGGTCCATTCGCAGCAGCGATAGTTGAGCCCAATAAACAATACGACGCCAAGTCGCCTAATCTAAGGTCTTGGGTAAAGCTCTCGCGGGTAAATGGATATCTAAAAGTTGGACCCGCCCAAGCGCTCAGTTGCCGCTCATCCTTGATCCAAGTCATCATGACTTGAATCATTTGCTGGCTAGGTTCAATCAAATTCACGTCAACTCAGCGGCTAAATTTAGTGGGCTTTGCAAGCTCATAGACAACATCATCCAACTTTAAGTTAATTAAACTTTGTGCGTCGGACAAGCCCTTATTGTAGTAGTAACTACCTACTTCCTTTGAGAAAAAATCGATTAAAAATTCAGCTTCAAACTGTGTGATTTCAGAATCAAGCTCTCGATCAAAATAGTTTTTCAGCTTGCTCACAATGAATTCTTTTTCTTCGTTACTAAACTCAATACCTGCCATCTAAAATTCCTTCAAATTAAGGCCGCCTGACTTACCAGGCAATAAAAAGCTTATACATGAACTAAAACAAGGGGTCATTATTGATTGCGGGGTAAGCAAACATATTACCATTGAATAGAATTTTCAAGATTTTGAATTGCTACCACCTGCTCTGGTTTGTCAGGTTTCTTACTGGTTTCGGCACCAGGAACCCAATCGACGATGTCCATTAATACACCTCCTTTAAGTAAGCCTCCTTTTCCTACTCCTACGACTTTAACATTACCTTGGTGAATGTACTTTTGCTCGAAATAAAGCCACCGTTGATCCCACCATAGCACTTTGGTTTCGATCTTAAATTTCTGCATCAACCACAATGGTTCTCGTGCATTCAACGTCATTACCTGACCAACCGGTGCACATTCACCCTTTAGCACCCGATTAAATGCACCCCAACGAATATACAAACTACCCCATCCTAAATCGCCTAAGGCAAAATATCGGTCGCCGCTGACCTTGCGAATATCCGTGTCATTAAATAGAACTCGAAGATGAACGGTTGAAGTGTCCAATATACTCAGTCTGTTCTGAAAAAAGCCACACAGAATAAGCCACAACAACCTAATTCGTAACCTCATTGCGACTCCTTACAGTAATAATATCTAGACACGCCTTCGCCTTTGAAATAGCCTTAGTTGATCTCTATCAAACAAACCGCATAGACCAAAACATCCATTTTCCTTAAATTCTGGTTTCATGCAATGACTAATGAAATCAGCTTAAGAAAGAACTGCCGACCTTTGAATTTCATCTATTCACTTATCCCACGTTGTTTGCGCGCTTGGTTAATTCCACCAGCGTTCGACACCTTTGTGTAACCTGCTTCTTGCAGCGCAGACATTGCTTTGCCAGCACGCCCGCCACTACGACAATACAACTTAATTTCAGTATCTTTATCAGGAAAAATTTCAGTAACTCCTTCTACGATATCCGCGCGTGAAATGCGAACATCACCTTCGATGCTGTCAACTCTGTGCTCCGCCTCACTTCGAACATCTATCCAGGTACCGCCGGCATTCGCCAATGAACTGAAGCTGATCGCCAACAGTAAGAGTGATATTTTTGCTAGTGTTTTCCAATTCATAAGATAAGTCTCAGTAAGTTTTGCTGGATTTAACGTGTCTCTACGAGCACTGCACACACATTAAGGGTTTATGTAAAGCGGCAAACTTCAACCGTTCGCACTTAAAATAAGCACAACGCCTGATGTCTTTATAATTAGGCCAGCAGCGCACCAAGCGCCATATAGATTATAAAGAATACCAGCGGGATTGATAATATACCTATGGATCTAAATTTATTCTCAAAGTTGTGCGCTGCGAGAGCGCAAATTTTTTTTGCCGTTGGGGCGCGAGTATGACTAGGCCAACGGCAACAACAATTGACCCATAACCCAATATTCGAAAGACTGACGGGTAATCAGTGTCGCTTGAATAGGTGATAAATATCGCAGCCGCAATTGCCCTGCTCAATATCTCGAATATATGGAACGACTTTTTCTCACTAACACGAACGATGCCTGCCGAAAATCGGCTCTGGGTTTACCACCATGAGAATACAAGCAAATATCATTAAACCACCGAAACTAGCAATTAGGAACATTAGCGTTCTGTTGGTGTGCGTTCTCGGCCGGTCTTAGCAACTATTTTATCTCCGAATTCGGTATTAAAAACCGCTCCAAATATTGTTAAGAATATCTTCCAGTCTATATTTTACTGCTACCCCCGTGCCATTAATACAGCGCAAGAACGCCTAGCGATGATAAGGAACTTATTATGTGTTTTTTGAATCGAACACCGACTGCCAAATGGCATAATTTTTCTGGCCGTACAGATAAAAAAATACGTCGATATCGCTATATTTACTAGCCCCGCAAGCTTGCATGGCAACCCCTGCCGCATCTCGAATCGGATAGCCATAGGCGCCGCAAGAAATTGCTGGGAACGCAATAGATTCGCAACCATTTTCCAATGCTAATTCTAGTGAATTAATATAAGCAGCCGTTAATAGCGCTCTGGGCTGCTCTTCTCGGTGGTATCTTGGTCCTACCGTATGAATAACGTATTTCGACGGTAAATTCCCCGCTAAAGTAATTCGAGCTTCACCGACTGGACAGCGGATATTTTTAACAGCCTTAACTTTCCGGCATTCTTCTAGTAACTGGGGGCCAGCTGCTTCATGAATAGCGCCATCAACACCACCACCGCCTAGCATTATGGCGTTAGCCGCATTGACAATAACATCGACATTGGCGGTAGTAATATCGCCTTCAATGATTTCGATATTCTTCATACTAATTTACTCATTGCGCCTTTGAGGCATCGCTTCGCTTACTATTGAGGACGTATTTTCATCCACTTGTGTGATGCTAAACAACACACCGCTTGTTTCTATACTATCGCAAGTTTGAGAATGAATTCTCGCAATATACTTCATGTCTGTCGACGGAGTTGAAGCCATCGTAACCCGACTACAGTCAATCATCATTGCCTAGATATAATTCAATGCAAAAAACAAGACAACGAAAACTAACACTATTTTATATACGATTACGAGACCTCAGCATAACTCGGTTTTTGACAGCTTCACGAAAATTTCATCAATAAAATCAACGGCCCTATTGCATGAGTTTACGAAAAAAGGGGTTATGCTGAGGGCTCATTACTTTAATTTTAATGCCCATTCTGCATAACAGGCTATTCCTGTGCGTGGGCATATTCCTACTCTGCGTTTCTTTGCGTATCGTTTCCATTCCGTTGTATTCATTATATATTTCTCGAATTTCATTTTTTATAAGCTAAATGAACTCGGTCGTCGTCAATCTTAACAGCACCCCTATCATTCTAATTTCTCACTCTATCTTGCTGTTTTTATTATCTATTTAGATATAAGGATATAGATGCGCAGCATACGTAGTATAAATTATTGTATTTTGTACGCTATTCAAGATATACTGTTTATTCATACAGTTTGTGCGATTTTTTATATCGTATTTAAAGGAGCGACAAATGAACATCAAAAATCCTATTCTTGAATCAGTTAAACGTACTATGCGCTCACGTGACTACGGTATACGTACAATCGATAGCTATTTATATTGGATTCATTATTACAGTCGTTTTCATCAAAACCGTCATCCCGAGGACATGGGTAAAATAGAGGTAATAGCTTTTCTTGACCATCTTGCAGCGGATCCAAACATTACCGCAGATACGCAAAGTGCTGCTTTGAATGCAATTATTTTTCTGTACAATAAAGTCCTAAATCTGCCTCTGAAAGGCTTTGATTTTAAGCTTGCCCTTAAGCCGTGCCAACAGCCTGACGTTGTTAGCCAAGAGGAGGTGTCTGCAGTACTGGAATCACTAAAAGGGATGCATCGTCTGATTGTGGAAGTTATGTACGGTAGTGGTTTGCGTGTATCTGAGTGTGTACGCCTACGTGTACAAGATATTAATTTTGAGCAGAATACTATTACCGTACGCAAGAGCAATAAAAGTGGTAAAGACCGAGTAACGATTCTAAGTGGAAACCTGAAATCTAAGCTTATTCGACAAATTGATCGTGCTATTGATATTCAAGAAAAGGATAATCGTAATGCCATCGGTCCGTCATTACCTGATGCCTTGAGCCTAAAACATCCTAATGCTTTTCGCTCACCGAGTTGGATGTTTATTTTTCCGTCGCGTACGCTATGCCAAGATAACGATAATTGGTGCCGCCATCACATTCACACGTCGGAAATTCGAAAAGCGGTTAAGCGCGCCGCGACGGATGCACGCATTGATAAGCGTATAAGCTGCCATACTTTTCGTCAGAGCTACGCCACACACCTTGTTCAGGCGGGCACCGACATTAGAACGGTCCAACAACTACTTGGTCACAGTGATATTAAAACAACACAAATTGTCTCTCCCAGTGTCCTGCCTACCGAGACACTAATACATCTATGCACTTCCTACACACACGAAATTAGTAAGCATGACGTTGGCACCAGCAGCCCCTTGGACCGTATAAAGGAACTATCTTCTGCCTACGGCTCAGCTAATGTTTGCCGAGCTGCACACTAAATCCCATTACTCATTCCTTAGTGGTGCATCCAGCCCCCAAGAGATTGTTTTTCAAGCGGCTAAGCTGGGTTATGAAGCCATTGCGATTACCGATGAGTGTTCTTATTCGGGTGTGGTTAAGGCTTATCAGGCAAGTCGCGAATGTGGTATTAAGCTAATTATTGGTAGCGAGTTTTTAATTAGTGAAGGTGAGTTGAATTTTAAATTGCTACTGCTAGCACCTAGTCGGGTTGCGTATAGCGAGATTTCAGGCTTAATCACCAAGGGGCGGCGGCGTAGCGCTAAAGGTGAATACTGTTTGGCGATTGAGGATTTAGTGTTTGGCTTGCAGCACTGTTTGGCTATTTGGCTGCCCTGCCCAGCCGATGCTAAGCATAGCGCTAGTCAGACAATAGACACCAAGGCTAGCTCTGAAAATTGGCTTTTAGGAGCGTCTAAGCATTGGGTTAAAGACACGCCTAAAAAGGAATTAAGCGGGCCATCAAAGCAAGATTCCAACCGTGTTCTTGGGACTAAGCTAAAGCGTATTTTTAAGGATAGATTATGGGTTGGGGTTGAACTATTTTGGCAAAGCGAGGACCTGCAGAATTACCTCTACCTTGAATCTTTAAGCAGTCAGCTTTCTATCAACATGGTGGCTTGTAATGATGTGCACATGCATCATAAAAATCGTAAGCCATTGCAAGACACATTAACCGCTATTCGTTTAAACACCACTATTCAGCAACTTGGTTTGTCCCGGCAAATGAATGCTGAACGTTATCTCAAACCGTTGAAGGTGTTGCAACACCAATACCCTACAGCGCTTTTGGAAGAATCTCGGCGGATTGCTGAACTATGTCATTTTTCAATGGCCGAACTGCACTATGAATATCCGCGCGAGGTCGTGCCCAACGATGTGACCCCACAGCAATACCTGAGGCAATTGTCTGAACAAGGCGCTAAATTACGTTGGCCAAGCGGCGTACCAATTAAGGTAACTAAGCTAATTGAATATGAACTAAGGATAATTCAGGAGCTGCAATACGAATATTATTTTTTGACTGTGTACGACATTGTGGCGTTTGCACGAACTCAAGACATTCTTTGTCAGGGGCGCGGTTCTGCAGCAAATTCGGCGGTTTGTTATTGCTTGTTTATCACCGAAGTCGACCCAGATTGTAATGAATTGCTATTTGAGCGATTTATCTCGAAGGAGCGTAAAGAGCCACCCGACATTGACGTGGATTTTGAAAGCCAGCGGCGCGAAGAGGTGATTCAATATATTTATAAGAAGTACACCCGCAAACGAACCGCTCTGACCGCCACGGTCATTACTTATCGACGTAAAAGTGCGGTGCGTGATGTGGGTAAAGCGCTGGGCTTGCCATTAAATTTCATTGACGAATTGAATCGATCAATGGCTTGGTGGGACAAAATTGATGCTCTGACTGAACGCATGCAAGATCATAAGCTCACCTTCAATAGCAGCTTGAGTATGCAGTTTTTCAAATTGGTGAAACAAATACTCGGCACACCACGCCATTTGTCGCAACACGTTGGCGGCTTTCTGATCACCAATAGCCCCACTAGTACTCTGGTACCTATTGAAAATGCATCTATGCCCGACCGTACTATTATTCAATGGGATAAGTACGATATTGAGATTCTTGGCCTACTCAAGGTCGATATACTGGGCTTGGGTATGTTAAGTGCTATTCGCCGCGCAATGGCCATGATCGGTGACTACCAAGGCAAACCAATGGGCTTGCAAGACATTCCACGTGAGGACCCTGGTGTTTATGAAATGTTATGCCAGGGCGACAGTGTGGGGGTGTTCCAAGTAGAGTCACGCGCCCAAATGTCGATGCTGCCGCGTTTAAAACCTCGTAAGTTTTATGACTTAGTGATAGAGGTGGCCATTGTTCGCCCGGGGCCAATTCAAGGCGATATGGTGCACCCGTACTTAAAACGCCGTAATGGTGAAGAGGCCGTCAGCTACCCAAACCTTGAGATCAAGAAGGTCTTGGAACGCACCTTGGGCATACCTATTTTTCAGGAACAGGTGATTCGGCTAACCATGGTTGCTGCGGGGTTTAGCGGAGGCGAGGCTGATCATTTGCGTCGTGCAATGGCCAGCTGGGGTAAGAATGGCGACCTAGCTCAATTTGAGGATAAGTTGATTAGTGGTATGCGTGACCGTGGCCATAGCCAAGATTTTGCTGAGCGTTTATTTAGTCAAATAAAAGGCTTTGGCAGTTACGGTTTTCCGGAATCGCACTCGGCAAGTTTTGCGTTATTGGTGTATTTCTCGGCGTGGCTAAAGCTGTATCACCCTGCGGCCTTTTATGCGGGTTTGCTGAATAGTCAGCCTATGGGTTTTTATTCACCATCACAATTAGTTCAAGATGCCCGACGCCATAACGTAAGAGTGTTAGCTGTATGCATTAACAATAGTGATTGGGAGCACTCATTAGATCTGACCACTAAAACCCCCGCTCTGCGACTTGGCTTGCGTTTAGTCAAAGGCGTATCAGAACGGTCTGCCAATGCGCTGATGCAATCTAGACAGGGCAAAGCGTTTAGTAGTGTGAGCGATGTAAAGATGAGGAAAGTATTGGCTAGCGATGAGCTACGCAAGCTGATTGCCGCAAATGCTTTTCGCTGTTTCGAGTCGAACCGACGCCATGCCTATTGGCAATCTTTAGAGCTAAACGACTTAGAACAAACTAAACCACAAAACCCTAAACCAACAAACAGGCAGGGAAATCACCAAGTTAAAGCTTCCAATAACCACATTAGACCGACTACCCCAACAGAAGATATGTTGGCAGATTACCGTGGTGCTCACGGCGTATCGCTGGACTATCACCCCTTACAGCTATTGCGTAATAGCGCTCCATTCAAGCGTTGCGTAACCGCCAATCAGCTATTGTCACGACGCCATAATAGCCTGATAGAGATAGCCGGCGTGGTAACTGGTCGACAACGCCCTGGCACTGCTAGTGGGGTGATTTTTATGACCTTAGAGGATGAGACAGGCAATATAAATGTGGTGCTCTGGAAAGGCGTACAAGAACGTTTTCGCCAGCAGATTCTAAGCAGTCAGTTACTGTATATAAAAGGCTCTTTGGAAATAAGCACAGACGCCGATGGCCAACATGGTGTCGCAAATGTGGTGGCTGGTTATATTGAATGCCAGGACCATGCCCTACCCTTGTTAAATGCCAAATCTAGAGATTTTCATTAACGCTGTAAAACCGACTTGAATTAAGGATCGGCTAGTAGCTTATCTAATTGTTCAATAAATTCATCGCTAGTAGGTTCAACTCTAGACGCAAAATGTTTCACAGCAGAGCCATCAGTTGAAATTAAGTACTTATTAAAGTTCCAATGGGGTTGCTCACCGGTGCGTTTTGCTAATTTCTTGAACAGTGTATTAGCCGCCTCGCCTTTAACACTACTAGGTTCTAACATGGTAAATGTAACGCCATAGTTTACATAACAAACATCGCTTATTTTTTCTGAATCAGCGTGTTCTTGCCTAAAGTCATTAGACGGAAAGCCAACAATCGCTAAGCGCTCAGAGTATCTTTTATGCAGTTGTTCTAAACTTTTAAACTGCGCCGTATAACCGCATTGGCTTGCGGTATTGACCACCAACACGGCTTTATTAGCAAACTGCTCACAGAAATCTATACGCTCAGAGCTACGAAGCTTGGTGGCAGTAAAGTCGAGTAAGTCATGGCACTTAGCCGTGCTACTCAAAGGTAAGGCAATTGCAGCTAGCAGAACAATCGCTCTGATTATTCGGCTAACTGCCAATTTAGGCGTAAAAGCAATGCAATGGCTCATAAAAACCCTCTTATTTGTATCTGTTTTTCGAGAAGTATAGTAGGTCAATGTCAACGGTCTTTAACAAGACACCAATATTAAACTAAGATGAGATTTTTTAGAGTCTTAGCGGCATTCGATAGACTGCGTTTTCGGTGATAGACCAAGCCCAGATCACGTTTAAATGGCAAGTCTATATCAAGCCCGACCAAATCACTACTGAGCATATTACTAGGCAGCAATGACCAACCGACACCGGCAATCACCAACATTTTCAGGGTTTCCAGATTATTCGTCGTCATCTGAACCCGCATATCAAGGTTCTTAGCAAGAAAACGCCGCTGCATAATTTTGTATGTCTCTGTTTCTGGCCCAGGCAGCACCGCAGGATAGGCGGCCAGCTTGGCTAACCCAAGCTGAGGCGACTGATGCATTGGATGATCTTGCGCAGCGACGATGTGCAGTTCATCAACCCAAGCTACTTCGGCGAGTAGGTTATCAGGTAGTACGCTGGGTAGCGTAATTACCGCGAACTCAATATCGCCTTGCTCCACCGCATGAAAGGCTTGTTCCGAATCCTCAAATCGAATATCCAAAATAGCATTGGGGTGGCGCTGATTGAATTCCTTTAAGATTGGCGGCATTCGGTGTAAGCCAATATGGTGGCTAATTGCCACTGACAGCACACCACTAATATCATCATTTAGATTGGATGCATAACGCCGCATATCACGTGCTTGATTAATTAACTCTTGGGCTTTAGGCAACAATTGCCGACCAGCCTCGGTCAGACTAATTTGCCGTGCAATACGATTAAACAACTCAGCACCTAGCTCGCGCTCCAGACCCGAAACTCGCTTGCTTACCGCTGGTTGCGTGAGATGTAATTGTTCAGATGCCTTCGAAAAAGACTGATGTCTAGCCACTGCAACAAACGCTTCTAGCGTTGATATATCCATAAATAGTTTTTGGTTATTGAATAGTTCTATCGTATTCCAAAATGGAATCCTTATTATAAGAACAATGAATTTGTATTATCAATAGCTTTTGCTATTATTCGCCTCGAAGCAGAAACATCAAAACTGCAACAAAACAAAACGCTTTACTAGCCAACTAACAAGCAAAAAGCTCGCTAGAGCAAAGCTCAACATGATAGTAATCAAGAGGTTTACCATGGCACAAACCATGTACGAAAAAATCTGGGACTCGCACTTTGTGCATCAAGAATCCGGACAGGCTCCGCTTTTATACATCGATCGCCATTTAATGCATGAAGTAACCTCACCGCAGGCATTTGAAGGATTGAAGAATGCCAATCGGCCTATTCGGAATACTCATAGCATTCTAGCCACCCTAGATCATTGTGTGCCGACCAAGCTGGCTGATCGTTTGAACTTGCCTGACCCAATTGGTGCTAAGCAAGTGCAAACCATGATCGACAATTGCGCGTATCACGGCCTAACTTTGTACGATATGCAAAGTAAGAACAACGGTATTATTCACGTCGTGGTACCCGAACACGGTTTCGTACACCCAGGCATGACCACCGTTTGCGGTGACAGTCACACTGCGACCCATGGAGCCTTCGGCGCCTTGGCATTCGGAATTGGCACATCAGAAGTCGAGCATGTAATGGCAACTCAGTGCCTACCACAGTCTAAGTCAAAAACCATGTTGATTAAGGTTGACGGTACTCTGTCAAAATACAGCACCGCCAAAGATATTGCGCTAGCCATCATTGGCAAAATTGGCACAGCAGGCGGTAATGGCTTTGTGATCGAGTACGCTGGTGAGGCGATTCGTGCTTTGTCGATGCAGGGCCGAATGACACTTTGTAATATGGCAATCGAGAGTGGCGCAAGAGCCGGTTTAGTTGCACCTGACGAAAAGACATATGAGTTCTTAGAAGGCAAAGAGTTTGCGCCAAAAGGAGAACTATGGGATCAAGCGGTTGCTTATTGGAAGACCATACCAAGTGATGCTGATGCACAGTTTGATGTAGTGATCGAATTTAGAGCCGAAGATATCGCACCGCAAGTTACTTGGGGCACCTCACCTGAGCAAGTTGTGCCAGTTGATCAATCGGTTCCGTCGCCTTCTGACTTCGAGCAAGAAGGTAAGCAAATCGCCTGTAAAGGTGCTTTGGACTACATGGGCCTAGTAGCAGGCACCAAAATGACTGACATTGCAGTCGACTTTGTATTCCTTGGTTCATGCACTAATTCACGCATTGAAGATTTTCGGGCTGCCGCTGAAGTCGCTAAAGGTACAACCGTACCAGCCCATGTAACGGCAATTGCAGTCCCTGGCTCTTATATGGTTAAAGAACAGGCTGAGCAAGAAGGTTTAGATAAAATTTTCACCAACGCCGGCTGGGAATGGCGCGAGCCCGGTTGCTCAATGTGTTTGGCAATGAACGGCGATCAATTAAAGCCTGGCGAACGTTGTGCATCAACATCTAACCGTAATTTCGAAGGGCGTCAGGGCAAAGGTGGGCGTACTCATCTGGTCTCCCCTGCGATGGCTGCAGCTACTGCTGGCGCCGGTCACTTCGTTGATATTCGCGAATTAGGTTAATAGTTAAAGCCCTTAGCCAAAATAGGTAAAGAAAAATGGAAAAATATACAAAACACACCAACGTCGCAGCGTTGATGAATCGTAGCAACGTTGATACCGACCAAATAGTTGCCAAGCAATTTTTGAAGAAAGTGGAACGCACTGGTTTCGGCGTACATCTATTCCACGATTGGCGGTATTTAGAAGACGGCACGCCAAACCCAGACTTTGAACTAAACAACCCGAACTTTGCTGGGGCCAAAATATTGGTCGCGGGTGATAATTTTGGTTGCGGATCGTCGCGTGAGCATGCACCTTGGGCGATTGAGGATTATGGTTTTAACACTATTATTTCAACCAGTTTTGCTGACATCTTCTACAACAACTGTTTTAAAAATGGCATCTTGCCGGTGGTCGTCGATGCGCCAACACTGAAAGCCGTTATGGCCGAAGTTGCGGCTAATGAGGGGGTCGCTTTTACGGTTGATTTAGAACACCAAAAGGTAAGCACACCCGGCGGCATTGAAATGAATTTTGAGATAGACGGCTTTCGAAAGCACAATTTGTTAAATGGCTTAGACGACATTGGTTTGTCATTGAAACAAGGTGCGCACATCAACAAGTATGAAGAGAAGCACAAGCAGCAATTTCCTTGGTTGTGGGCAAGTTAACTCATAGACCTTCTGATTAAGAGTGGGAAGAAACGGTCAGCATTTGCTGGCCGTTTTCACTTTCCGACGTAAAATAAAACCGCTTAAAGAACACACTGAACTTGGGCATTTTGAAGGCTGTCTATTAACCCAAAAACCTATATAGTTGTAGAGAAATGATGACGAAGAACGCAATGCCTATTACCTTGATGGACACTACTCTGCGCGATGGCGAACAGACGCAGGGCGTCTCTTTTGCACCTGCAGAGAAACTGAGTATGGCGCAAGCTCTATTGGGACGGCTGAAGGTTGATCGAATCGAAGTAGCGTCAGCTGGAGTGTCACAAGGCGAGCAAGATGCGGTGCGTCAAATCAACCAATGGGCAGCAAAAAATGGCTATCTAGATCGTGTTGAGGTGCTTGGTTTTGTCGATCAAACGCGTAGTGTCGATTGGATACTCGGAGCTGGCGGTAAAGTAATAAATTTACTTACCAAGGGTAGTGAAAAGCATTGCCTTACCCAGCTTCGCAAACAACCTCAACAACACATAGAGCAAATAAAGCTCACCATTGAATACGCGCAATCTAAAGGTGTTGCGGTTAACGTCTATTTGGAGGATTGGTCTAACGGCCACCTTGATAAACCCGAGTACGTTTACAATCTGGTGTCAGCCTTAGAAAACTGTGGGGTGGATCACTTTATGTTGCCCGACACGCTGGGCGTAATGTCGCCCAGCGAAGTATACAAAAGCCTCAGCGATATGATAAAGCGCTTTCCGACGCTGCATTTCGATTTTCATCCACATAATGATTATGGTCTCGCCACTGCCAATGTAATGGCTGCGGTCGAAGCCGGCGTGTCGTCGATCCACTGTACGATTAATTGTTTGGGTGAGCGTGCTGGCAACGCATCACTGGCCGAAGTCGCGGTCGTTTTAAGAGATAAGATGGGCCGTGAGCTAAATATCAACGAGCAGCACATTGTCGAAGTCAGCCAAATGGTCGAGAGCTTCTCGGGCAAATTTGTAGCTTGCAATGCACCTATTTTGGGTAGCGATGTATTTACTCAAACTGCTGGTATACACGCTGACGGCGACAAAAAGGGCAATCTCTACGTGACTAAGTTGTCGCCCGAGCGGTTCTCTCGTAAACGTTCTTATGCACTAGGAAAACTGGCGGGCAAAGCTTCGCTTGAGCAAAATCTAGATGAGATGGGCATCGTTTTGAGTGATGAGGATCAGAAAAAGGTTCTCAACAAGATCATCGAACTGGGTGATTCCAAACAGACCATTACCCCTGAGGACCTACCCTTTATCATTACCGACGTACTCGAAAATAAAGATGGTCAAAGAATTGTACTAGAAGGTTGCGAAACAATGAGCAACCTAAACGCCAAGGCGCAAGCAAAACTAAGCATCACGTTTGACGGAACTTTAATCTCCGAAACAGGAACCGGTAATGGCGCCTATGACGCCTTGGTAGATGCCTTAGATAAAATTCTAGAGGCGAATGGCACGGTAAGTCGTCCTAAGTTAATCGACTATCAAATTCATATTCCTAGAGGTGGTCAAACCAATGCATTAACTGAAGCAGCGATTACTTGGGAACTCGAGAACAGCCGAAAGATGACCACCCGCGGAGTGAATGCCAATCAGGTTTTTGCGGCCATGCAAGCGACCATAAAAGTCATCAATGCCATTATGGACTAAACTTAAATCAGCCGTGATCAGACAAGTCTAAATATTTATCGATTCTTCTAAGTAGCGCTAGAGAATCAATATTTTCAATACTACTTTGAGTTGATTGGTATGCCCGCTTATTATTTTGATCAATGCACGAGGCAGCCCGAGTGCTTTAGACAGGAGCTTGAGCAACGCTCTATTTGCTTTGTCTTTTTCCGCTGGCGCAGCCAACTTTAGCTTTAACTGATCACCATCCCGGCCGACCAACTGAGTCCTTGAGGAATTAGGAATTACTTTTACTGAGAGTCGCGTATCTGAATTCATTTGCACTGGGGTTTTGGTTTTCATCAATGCTTATTGACATTATTTAATCATAACATTTCATTTTATTCTAAGCGCCTGGTGATCTGGCCAGCCAACTAACACTTGTCATCACTCACGGTATTTAGCATCATCAAGCTTATGACTCCAGCAATAAATATCCTTAAACAGCAAAAAATCTCGTATACCATTCATGAGTACACCCATGACGCCGGAGTTCAGTCTTACGGAATCGAAGCCGCTGACAAGCTGGGTATACCAGCAGATCATATTTTTAAAACACTGGTGGTCTTAGTCGACTCTGAATATTTAGCAGTCGCAATATTGCCAGTCGAACATTCCTTAAATCTTAAATTAATGGCGAAAAGTCTTTGTGGGAAAAAAGTGGCCATGGCTGATACAGCAGCAGTTCAACGATCAACCGGGTATGTGCTTGGCGGCGTAAGTCCTATAGGACAAAAGGTTCGACTGAAGACGGTAATCGATGAGTCAGCTATTAACCTTGCTAGTATTTTAGTTAGCGCGGGGCGTCGTGGCCTGGAAATTGAATTAGCACCCACTGATCTCAGCCGCATGTGTGGCGCTAAATTTGCAAGCATCATTCACCTAAAGCATCAAAGCTATTAATAATATAGGTCTATCTTGAAAACTGAAAATAAGGGCTTATTGCTTGGCATCCTGGGGGTGATTTCGTTTGGCTTAACGCTGCCCGCTACGCGCTTTGTGATCGAGCACTTTCACCCAATTTTTATCGGCTTGGGTAGGGCCGTGGTGGCAGGCTTATGCGCTATTCTGATCTTGGCTCTGTTCAAGCAACCAATACCCTCTAACGTTCAATTCAAGCAGCTAGCTCTGGTGGCTTTGGGCGTAGTACTGGGTTTTCCAGTTCTATCGGCAGCCGCGATGCAAACTCTACCCGCCGCGCATGGTGGCGTTGTGCTTGGCGTATTACCATTAGCGACTGCGGCTATCGCAGTCTTGTTTACCGACGAACGGCCTTCGATAGGCTTTTGGCTAGTCGGTATTTTGGGCAGCCTATGTGTCATCGTATATTCCTTATCTGAAGGTGCGGGTAATCTACAATTCGGTGATCTACTATTATTTGCCGCGATCATCTGCGCTGCAGTGGGCTATGCAATCGGCGGCAACCTGGCAAAACAAATGGGCGGTTGGCAGGTAATCTGCTGGGCCTTAGTAGTCGCCCTGCCCTTCATTGCCTTACCCGCTTATATTTATGCACCAACTGAGCTGCAATCCATACCGGCATCTGCATTTTACGGATTTTTGTATCTCGCCTTAATCAGTCAACTCTTCGGCTTCTTTTTTTGGTACGCGGGACTTGCCATCGGTGGTGTATCTCGGGTAAGTCAAACTCAATTATTACAACCTTTTGTTACCATAGCTGCCTCTGCATACTTGCTCGATGAATTAGTCGAAGTAAGAACATTTGGATTTGCCTTGGCTGTTATGATGATCGTTGCAATATCGAAGAATATGCCGGTAAAAACATTATCAAATATCAGGAGAGATCGTGAGTAGTATCAACATTCGAGAAGCCAACAGCGGCGACACTCAGCAAATTCTAGACTTTATTTTAGAGCTAGCCATCTATGAAAAAGCCGAGCATGAAGCGAAAGCGAATGCAGAACACATTCATGCTACTTTGTTCTGTGAGTCACCCAAGGTGCATGCTTTGATCGCAGAATCAAATGGATCAGCGGTTGGCTTCGCTGTCTATTTTTACAACTACTCCACCTGGCTAGGCAAACACGGTATTTATTTGGAAGACCTGTATGTATCACCCACAGACCGTGGTTCGGGCGCAGGTAAAGCGCTCTTAAAAGAGCTGTCTAAAATAGCGGTAGCCAACGATTGTGGCCGAGTGGAGTGGAGCGTGCTTGACTGGAATATAACGGCAATCGATTTTTATCTAGCGATGGGCGCTAAGCCACAAGATGAATGGACCGTTTATCGTTTAACCGGTGATGCGCTGAATAAGTTTGCAGCGAGCTAACAACGTTTAACGAACTCGATCGGGCGTATCAAGGTCGATTACCACGCCCTGATCCTGCGTGTCCAAAGTTGTTAGGCGTCTAGAGTGTTGCTGGACAATAGACTTGCCGCCTCTATCGCCTCGCAATGCCAACAGTTCGTCTTTAAATAGGCTACCGAACCCCACTGGGTTTCCCAATTGTTGGCGATAACGAGGCACGACAATATTTGATTGACTAAGATTGTCTGTTAACTTAACGATGGTCTCGCTTGCTACGTAGGGCATATCTCCCAAGCCGATCATCCAGCCATCAGCATCTAAGGTCGCGGTAACACCCGCAATCAAGCTCCTGCTCATACCTTGATT
>JBLHMH010000058.1:0-19104 GCA_047621785.1 Polaribacter sp.
GCAGCAGCAGAGCTTATTACGGTTAATGTTAGTAAGTGTCGTCGTTTCATGCCGCTATCCTATCAAACTTTTAGTATTTAATTTGTGTCTATTATTAGACCGGCTATTCGGCAAAGGGATTGCAATCGATAAGAATTTACAGTTTGACACCTATTTTTAATACTAGACGATGAAATAGAAAGGAGAATCAAAAAGCAATCAATCTTAGTAGACCAATGGCCATTTATTCAAAACCACATTGTCACAAAACATTACAATCAGGGCGTTACTAATTATGCTGTAACGGTTCTTAAGGTGAACACGATAACTATAAGCCTTTCTTGACCCCATATACTAGGATATTTTTAATGAGTAAACGTGACGATTTGATCGTTAATTAAGCTGACCCAGGGGGAGCGGAGATGTTCAGAAACTGACTGGATACAAACGTGTAAAACAAACGTTATCCACGAGTTTAGTCTCGCCAAAAGGTACTGGTAAACAATACTAGTAATGTAAATAGCTCTAAGCGCCCGAGTAGCATGGCGAAGGCAAGTATCCATTTTGCAGCGTCGCTAATTTGAGCATAGTTATTTGCTACTAATTCTAAACCTGGACCAAGATTGTTTAGACATGCAGCTGCAGCAGAGAAAGCTGTAACCCAATCTAAGCCTACGGCGCAAAGCGCTAATGCCGTTATGACAAAACAAAAAACATACATAGAAAAGAACGTGGTTACGGTATTGATTACTTTGTCGCTAATTACTTGTTTACCTTGTCTAAGCGAAAGAACGGCATTAGGGTGAACCAGGCGGACTATTTCATGGCGCACTTGTTTGTACATTAGTTGAATGCGAAGCACTTTCATGCCGCCAGCGGTAGATCCTGCACAGCCGCCCATAAAGCTCAATAGGATTAGTAACACCGGCAATGCGCTTGGCCACCAGGCAAATCCACTTGAGGTGTAGCCGGTTGTCGTGGCTACCGACACTAGATGAAAGAGGCCTTGGCGAACGGCAGTGCTAGAATCGCTATAGACATTTTGTGTCACAAGAGAGAGGGTTAGAGCGACCGCGACCAAACCTAGAACAATTAGGAAGAAACGGTATTCGTGGTCACCCATGTAGGGGCTCAAGGAGCGGTTACGCCATGCAATAAAATGTAGCGAAAAATTTGCCGATGCCAACAACATAAAAACGATGGCGACACACTCGATTAAGGCACTATCGAAAAATGCCATACTTTGATCATGAGTAGAAAAACCTCCGATCGCGACGGTCGAAAAAGCGTGGCAGATTGCATCGAACAAAGGCATCCCCGCAACAAAATACGCACCAGCACAAAGCACTGTAAGACCAAGATAAATGTACCAAAGAGCTTTAGCGCTTTCGGTAATGCGCGGCGTAAGCTTGCTATCCTTCATTGGCCCCGGAGTCTCTGCTTGATACAGCTGCATACCTCCAATGCCCAACATCGGCATAATCGCAACAGCTAAGACCACAATCCCCATTCCGCCCAGCCACTGCAATTGCTGTCGATAATAAAGCGTTGAAGCAGGTAGCTCATCGAGGTTGGTGATGATTGTCCCACCGGTGGTGGTTAGCCCCGACATCGACTCAAAAAACGCATCGGTAATAGACAGGCTATGGAATTCTGTCAGCAAGAACGGCAGGGCGCCAAAGGTAGCCAGAACAGTCCAAAATAATACAACAACTAGAAACCCATCTCGATAACGCAAGTCGCGCTTAATGTTGCGAACGGGCAACCACAACAACAACCCAGTGAGCAGTGTGACTAGAAACGCGATGACAAAGGGAAGCGCGTTACCGTCTTTATATATTAGCGACACCAATATAGGCGTAATATGTGTCGCGCTGAATATAATCAGTAGCACGCCTAGTATCTTAAGGACTATTTGAAGGTGCATGGCTTATCACAGAGCATTAATTTGATACCGTTGGTAGGGCTTAAATAAAAGTAACGGCAACTTGAAATAAGGCTTCGACCTCGCTAATACAGGACTTGTCATGCATGAAAATGATCACATGATCCTCTGCTTCGATGATCGTTTCTTTGTTGGGAATAATCACTTGCTGGTTGCGAACAATGGCGCCGACTCCGGTCCCGGAGGGAAATGGGATCTCACGAACACCCTTGCCAATAACTTTAGAAGAGTTCTGGTCGCCGTGGGCAATCGCTTCTATTGCTTCTGCACGTCCCCTTCGCAGGGAGTGTACAGCCACAACATCGCCACGTCGAATATGCGCCAAGACGCTACCAATAGTCGCTACCCGAGGTGAAATAATAGAGTTGATGTCATGATGCTCGATGTATTCGACATACTCTGGGCGATTAACCAGAGCCATCACACGCTTAGCACCGAGTTGCTTTGCTAGTTTGGCCGAAAGGATGTTGATTTCATCCTTTTCAGTAACAGCACAAAAAACGTCTGCGGCCTCTATGTTTTCTTGCAGCAGTAAGCTAGCGTCCGCGGCATCGCCATATAACACCACCGTGTTGTTTACCTGGTCGGCTATTTTTTCTGCCCGTAGAGCATTGTTTTCAATCAATTTTATACTATAGCCTTTACGCTCTAAGTCCTTAGCTAAATTTAAACCGATATTCCCCCCGCCCGCGATAAAGATTCGCTTGGGTTTATAGCTTTTACCTCGCATTGCCCTCATTACTGCGTGAATGTGCTCTTTGGCAGCAACAAAAAAGACTTCGTCACCCTCTTTAATAACCGTTTCGGAAACCGGCGTAATTACTTCTTTGTCTCGGTATATCGCGGCAACCCGTGTTTCGATGTTGGGCATGTGATCACCAAGCACTTCCAGGCGACAACCAATTAGCGCGCCACCGGCAACCGCCTTGACTCCGACCAGTTGAACTAAACCGTCGGCGAAATCCAATACCTGTAATGCACCTGGAAATTCGATTAGGCGCGTGATGTGATCTTTGACGATGACCTCAGGCGAGATTACAACATCGATATTAATACCCGATTCTTTGTTGAATAAACCTGTGTTATTTAAATAGTCTTTAGCGCGGATCCGTGCAATTTTGGTGGGCGTGCCGAAAAAGGTTTCTGCCACCTGGCAGGCAACCATGTTGACCTCATCGTTGTCGGTCACGGCTAATACCAGTGACGCGTCCTCTGCGCCGGCTGCTCGTAGAACCGAGGGGTGCGCGGCATTGCCCGCGACTGTCCGAATATCTAATCTATTTTGTAGTTGTTGTAAGGCGTGTTGGTCAATATCAACCATGGTGACGTCGTTTTCTTCGCCGACCAGAACTTCTGCGATTGAAATACCAACTTGGCTGGCGCCTAAAATAAGAATTTTCATTTTTTTGGATTCGCTTTATCAAGGACCAGCGTTTAGCGTAATTTGGGCGATCGTTTTCGACGTAGTTACTGCGCTTAAATTAGCAAACTAAGCATTTGCGTCTTAGACCGACTTAGCGTCACGTGCGGTAATGTTTAAGCTTTTAAGTTTACGATATAAATGAGTGCGTTCAAGACCAACTTTCTTTGCTAAAGCACTTACATTACCATCAACTTCATTGAGGTGGTGGTTTAGGTACGCCTTTTCAAATTGCTCTTTGGCTTGACGCATATCGCCATCAAAATATTTTGGGTTTTGAAGCCCCGATTTTTTCATATCAATATCACCACCGAGAGCTACTGTCACATCCCCAGTTTCGATTTGGCGACCAGCGTTTAAAACGATTAAGCGCTGAATAACGTTTTGTAGCTGACGCACATTGCCCGGCCAATCATAGTCCTTAAGTAACTTAAGAGCGGGGCTGGATAAATTAGGCGTTTCCAGCTGATTTTTGCTAGCGATGTCGTCTATAAACAATTCTACTAATTCGGGTAAATCCTTACGTCGGTGACGCAGCGAAGGAACCTGTATCGGGATTACATTGAGCCGATAATAAAGGTCTTCTATAAACAAGCCTTCATTGACGGCTTCTTGTGGACTTCCGCTAGTGGTGACAATTACCCGCACATCGAGCTCTATGTATTCGGAACCGCCGAGCCTTAAGAATTGACGTTCCTGAAGTGCGCTTAACAGCTTATTTTGAGTTTCCAAATTCAAACCAAGCACTTCATTTATAAACAGCGTGCCCCCCTTTGCTTGTTCAAAGCTACCGCGCAAGACCTTACCGTCTATTTCGCTCCCGAAAAGCTGTTGCGAGACACCTTCGCTGGGCATGGCGGCGAGGTTTAACTCTACAAATTCATTGTCGGCGCGCGGGCTATTCTCGTGTATCTTGCGGGCCACCAAATGTTTGCCAGTGCCGGATTCGCCGGTAATAAAAACCCAGCTATCAGTAGGTCCGAGCAAGCGAACGTGGCGCATCAACTCCCGACTCGATTCACTATTAGAAATCATTGGCGAATTGTATTGCAGGCGCGTCTTTAGCTGTTTGTTCTCTTGGCGTAAGGACGCGTTCTCTAGTCCTCGCTCTATGCACAGTAACAATTTGCCAGTCGAGAGCGGTTTTTCAAGAAAATCATACGCGCCTAGCTTCACTGCTTCGACGGCATTTTCGACGGTACCATGGCCTGAAATCATGATAACAGGGGTATCGCCAAGCATGGCATTGTCGACCCAGTTCTTTAATACTGAAATCCCATCTTCCTTAGGCATCCAGATATCGAGCAAGATCAAGCTTGGTTGTTGTTTAGCAAATTCCTGGCGCGCTTGGTCGGCATTCTCAGCAAGCGAAACCTGATAGCCCTCATCCTGCAAGATATCCTGCAAGATATCGCGAATATCTGGCTCGTCATCGACAACTAGAATATGAGGTTTTGCCACTGCTGGGTGCCTTGTATTACTTAATAATGAGCGTTACTAATTCAAAAAAGCGGTATCAAAGCGTTATATGATACATTTTAGAACCATTCAGTTTTTGTTCTGAGCTGAATGTAATGTATTTTGGCTTCGATTACCACGGTAGGTTTGCATTGCGTTGATGGGCAGTCGAATATGCATGGCTGTACCGCCCCAAACACCATTGTCAGCCCAGACTGACCCACTATGCTCCTCAATTATTCGTTTCACAATAGCCAAACCGAGTCCTGAGCCCTTGGCTTTGCTGCTAACGTAAGGGTCAAATATGGAATCTTTAATATCTTTAGGAATACCTGGGCCACTATCTTCGATAACGACGTCAACGTAACTACCAATTATTTCTGGTGCTTGGGTAGAGCGAATGGTTAATTTCCCATCTGCTGTTTCTTCCAAGGCGTGGCAGGCATTAATTATCAAATTGTTTAAAACTTGGCGCAACGCAGAAGCATTCGCTTTAATTACTGGCAAATCATCTTCAAGCAATAATTGCAATTCAATGGACTGCATACTATAGGCATGTAGCTCAGTGACATCACGAATCAGTTGGTTAAGGTCAAGCGGCAACAGCCTAGCTCGTACTGGCTGGGCATAGCTGGAGAATGCATCTACCATTTCTTTCATCGATTCAACTTGTTGCACAATAGTGCGAGTGCTGCGCTCCAGCGTTTCCTGTAATGCAGCATCTCCTTGATTGGCAAACTTAGATCGAATGCGCTCAGCCGATAACTGAATGGGCGTCAGCGGGTTTTTAATTTCATGAGCTAGACGCCGCGCTACTTCACCCCATGCCGCATCTCGTTGAGCCTGAATTAAGTTCGTAACATCGTCGAACACAATGACATAACTGCTTTGTTGTTGCGCTCTCTCGCCGTCAACCGATAATTTCATACCTTGGGCCTGGGGCTTAGTTGTGTAAAGCAAGGTGCCGCGCATCATCAAAATTTGTCTTCCATGGGGGCCCAGGATGGTAACCTCATCTTGCCATTCAGCTAAATCTGATTTGAGACCGGAATCGATAGATCGAATAAACTTCTCAACTTGCTCAAACTCAGCGATTAATTCATCGGTAGTCTTACCAATAGCCGATTCTATATCTAAGCCAAGTATTTCAATCGCTGCGCTATTACAGATTTGTAGGCGGCGATGCTGGTCAAATGAGAACACCCCAGACGACAGGTTGGTTAGCACCGCTTCTAAATAGCCCTTTTGTTGCTCTGTTTCGTTTTGGCTAATGCGCGCAGCATTTTGGGCGTTTTCAATCTTACTGCTCATGTTATTGAACGAGTCGGTTAATATGCCCAGCTCGTCGTTGCTGGTCACCGGCAATAGCGTGCCGTAATCCCCTTCTGAAATTTTCTGAGTGCCTGCGGCTAAATTTGAAATTGGCGCGATCAGCCTCTTGGTTAAATACACTGCGGTAAGTATAGAGAACAGTAAACTGGCCAATGAAATTAGGCTCAGGGTGACGGCCAAGCCAAACCGTAGAGGGCCTCGAGCAAACAACATTTGATCATATTGATTGGTTGCACTTTCGACGCTGTCTGCAAGGTTGGCATAACGTAGAGGTAACAACTTGATCGCCTGTAGACCGTAAAACTCTCTGCCAATTTCGCGTGCCCGAATAGGAGCAACTACCCTGAATTGCTGTCGGTTTTCACTGAGCGGCTCCAGCGAGGCAAAGGTTTGATTAACTCTTAATTCGGCATACACCTCGTCTCCAGGCATATCCGGCAGCCCGCGCATATCACTGCGTGTGGTGTATGCGAGAATTCGCCCGTCATCGGTAAACAAGGATACTTCTTCATAGTCTTCGAGCCGTCTTATTTCTTCAAGCTCGCGCAATAGGCGACTACCATCTACATTCTTAGGCAAGTTATCTGCGTAGTCTTCAACATCCGCTTGAATCTCTTCTTTAACCCCTTCTAAAGACGTCTTGCTTAATAAAAGAGCATCATTTACCGCTTGTTCAACTTTGACATCAAACCAATTGTCTACACCTTCATTTAAAAACTTTATCGAAAAGAAGTAGATAAGAGACAGCGGAATTACCATCAAAAAGAAAAACACCAACACAAATTTTGCGGTTAACCTACTGCCAATTTCGTTGCGCGAGTATTGTCGATATAGCGAGTAACCATTGGCGACTAAGAAAAATACTAATACCGCGATTCCAGCGCTACCGAGTAAAATAATCCAAAACTGTAACTCGCCAGAGGCGTCTGGGCTCAAGGATTTGTATATTAAAAAACATAAAGAGAACAACAGCACCGTACAAACCGAGATGACGGGTATTGGCCTAGAAATTTTTTTGACCAGCTTGCGAATCACCAACTCACCCATCCAGTATCTGCAATCCAGGCACGAGATAAAAATGCGTTGAGGCGCATAGGTGCAGGCAGGTCGAACTTATTTAATGAGAGTCGCATGGAGTTTAGATTATCGGAGTCCTGATATAACTCTAATAGTAAAACCGATTGCGCTGCAATGTAACGAGTCGCTTCGTCTAAAGAACGAAACATATTAAGCGCATCTAGGTTTCTACGTTTTACGATGTATTGATTCGACAAAGCGTGTCGCTTTAAGGAGAAATGATGCTGTTTACTATTTACAGAGCGGCCTAAAAACCAGAACGTCTGGCGTTCGGCATATTGGCAGTCAAACATGATCGTTACGCCGCTTTGAATCGCATCTTGTACTTCGTTGCTGAGTTTGAGGCTAAGATTCGCTGCTGAGTTGTAGGCTGATCTAGACGTTGTTTGTGCCAGTGCGATACTCATTGAACTCACAACACCAAAGCCAAGCAGCATAATAGCCTTGATCAAACCACTTGCAGGCATTGCTTGAATAGCCATTAGCAAATGTTTGCTCTGGATATGACTAACACCGTCCTCATTGACTCTTCTCTAAGAGACAATAATAAAAGCCATCCATATTATGGACGCCGGGCAAGGTCTGCTTGCCAAACTCTAATTCAAGCGCTAGCGGGTGATCGAAACTCAGCGCCTGAGCATCAGCGTGAGATCTGATAAACGCATCAATTTGCAGCTGATTTTCAGAAGGCAAGATCGAGCAAGTCATGTACAGCAGCTTGCCGCCTGGTTTCAGCAATAGCCACAATTGTTGAAGCAGCTTTCGTTGAATTTCATTTAGCGCGACAATGTCTTCTGGTCGGCGGTGATGTTTTATGTCTGGATGACGGCGGATTACGCCAAGCCCAGAACACGGGGCGTCAATCAGGATTCGATCATAGCCTAACTCGGGGGTCGGCCAGCTCGGGTCAGCGCTAGCGTCAGCGACAAACACTTTGGCATCTAAATCTAACCTAAGTAGGGTGCCATGTAATTGCTCACAACGACGTTCTGAAATATCTAAGGCGTGCAGTTCTAGTTGATTATTAGCTTGTTCTAGTAGATGAGCCGCCTTACCGCCGGGTGCCGCGCATGCATCCAACACGGTATCGCCGATTTGCGCATCCAAAATACTACAAGCTAATTGCGCCGCGGTATCTTGCACGGACACGCTAGCTTCTTCAAATCCGGGCAAATTGCTTACCGGTACCGCCTTGCTAGGAATGATACCGTCGCAACTATAGGGATCTGCGCTTGCTTCAATGCCAGCAGTTTTTAGCTCGAGTAAGTAGTCATCTCTAGAGCAGCGGCGAGCATTCACGCGCAAGCACATCGGCGGGCGGAGGTTGTTGGCGTGTAGGATCTCATCTACGTGACCGGGCCAAGCGTTGGCAATCGCAGCAACCATCCAATCCGGGTGTGATTGGCGGTTTCTAGTCTCGGTTGACGAAAGGGTGTTATTGCTTGATGTCTCACTTAGCTCGGTTTCGCGAAGATAGCTGCGAAGGCAGCCATTAATTAAATTCTTGGCCCACATTTTCTGTAGTTGCTTACAAGCGGCTACAGTTTCTGCCACAGCAGCATGTTCGGCAGTATCAATATGTCGGAGCTGATACAGACCGACCAATAATACGAAGTGGATAACCCGATCCTTATTGCGAATAGGTTTCTGCAAAAGGCCAGAAGCCACATAATCTAGTTCTCCATACCATCGACAAACACCATAGACAATCTCCTGGATTAGGCCGCGGTCTTGGGGGCTTTGTTCATGGGTATTGAAGTAGTCGCCGATAACCGCGTCTAAAGACTGCCCTTTGTCGACAATTTGCCAGCTTAGTTTGGCAGCAATGGCTCGGGTGTTTAGTTTTTTAGACATTATGGCCTTGTTGATTAGCAGCAGGATCGATGAACCGATCTCCTACGACGAAAGGATATCCGTTACAGAACTCATTGAATGGCAATGCTTTGCTACCGTCTCGTTGCAAAACTTCAAGCCTGAGAAAGCCTTCACCACAGGCGATGATAACACCATCCACGTCAATCTTTACAACACAACCAATTGACGTTTCGGAGATGTGAAAAGGCAACCCAGTACCGTTGTCGATAGTTATGATTGACGCGCGCCAAACTCTAATTTTATTGCTGCGGTGATAGCTTTGACAAACTGGCCAGGGTATAAACGCTCGAATACGAGCATCAATACGCTCAGCACTCATAGCCCAATCGATATTGGCTTCTGTTTTGATTATTTTCTTGGCATAGCTGCTTTTTGATTCTTCTTGTTTTGTGGCGTTTGTTGCCGGATCGGATTGCAGTTTTGCTAAAGTGGAGATGATGCCAAGAGCCCCGAGATCAGACAGCTTTTGGTGTAGTGTTTCCGAAGTATCGGTGGCTGTTATCTCTGTTTTCAGCACCTCATAGACAGCGCCGGTGTCCAAACCCAACTGCATTTGCATGATGCTTACCCCCGTCTGAGTATCGCCAGCCTCAATCGATCTTTGTATCGGTGCGGCACCCCGCCAACGCGGAAGAATCGATGCGTGAATATTAATACAGCCAAACTCAGGAAGGCCCAGAATCGACTGCGGCAGTAGCATGCCATAGGCAACAACGACCATCACATCGGCATCCATTTTTGTGATCAAACTAACTTGATCGACTAAACTCGTGGGCTGAAATACGGGAATGTTATGTCGTAGCGCAATTTCTTTAACTGGCGGTGCAGCTAGCTTTTTTCCACGACCGGAGCGCCGATCAGGCTGGGTGAAAACGGCCACCACCTGATGTTCTGCGAGCAATGCGAGAAGTGGTGCGACGGCAAATTCAGGCGTCCCGGCAAATATAATTTTCATGCTTAATAAAGGCCTGTTTCGTTGGGCGGTGGAGGCCTGTGAATTGTCAAGGTACTAAGCATTCGCGCGTATCCGCTTGATCAGCTTCTTACGAATTCTGTCCTGCTTTAATCGCGATAGGTAGTCAACAAAGACCTTGCCCACCAAATGATCCATTTCGTGCTGAATACAGATTGCCAATAAACCTTGGGCAGCTAACTGAAATTCGTTGCCGGCTTGATCTAATGCGGTTATTTCTATGCTTTGAGCACGCGTTACTGGCGCATAGTATTCGGGCACAGACAAGCAACCTTCGTCATAGACCTGCTCGCCATCTTGATTAACGATATTTGGGTTAATCAGGACTAAAATCTGATCACGCGTCTCCGAAATATCCATCACAATTACTTGCTGGTGAACGTCTACTTGAGTGGCGGCTAAACCAATACCTTCAGCGTCGTACATAGTTTCTGTCATGTTAGAAACCAATAAACGAATTTCGTCGTCTACTTCAACAACAGGCTTTGCAAGCTTGCGTAAGCGGGGATCGGGATATACTAATATGTCTAAAATTGCCATAACGGGGCACTATTCTCTAATTTTGATTACAGTTTCGCTGAAAAATAACGTAAACTGTATTCTACATTGTTTATGTAACATGCTAAATACTCAGACATAATTGTTTTTCAACTGATCGAGAATGTCTGTAGATTTAGCCTTTGTTAGCATAAGCTTTTTATTGATTTTGAAGCTTGGCTTATTACTAGAGAAAATCAAATCTATCACAATAGCCTATGTTAACGGGAGATCAGATTGAGATTTGTGATCGGAATTAGCAGATGTATTTGAATTTTTGAGCCAAATAAAATTAGCCCTGAAACAGTAAATAACGATGATAGCAACCTACCTAAAAACAAGCACTTTAATCTCGCGATATGGTGTAAATAATTTGCCTTCCAAAATCGTCAGCCTGTTGTTTGGAATGGCGTTAGCAATCACATCGGCACAAGCGGCTGATAATCCAGTTTTGGCTGATGGATACCCTGAGCGGTATACCGTCGTGCAAGGGGATACATTATGGGATATTTCGCGTAAGTTTCTACGCGACCCGTGGCGCTGGGCAGAAGTTTGGCAAGGTAACCCTGAGGTAGAAAACCCCGATTTAATTTTCCCCGGAGATGTCTTGGTAATGACGTTTGTTGGCGGTAAGCCGTCGTTAAGGTCATTGGTAAAGCTTTCACCTAGCGTACGCATAGTTGATTTCGCTGATGCTATCCCGCCGATTGACCCGAGAGCCATTCAAGCATACATCAACTCACCACTGGTGACTGATCAAAAGGAACTTTCTAAAGCAGGGTATATTGTTGAAGGCGTCGACAATCGTCTGATTATGGGGCAGTATGATCAGTTTTATGCGCGCGCAATAGAAGATCTGGAAGCTGATGAATATCGAGTTTTTCGGGTGGGAAGAAATTTTGTTGATCCGATTAGCGACGAGAGTCTAGGTCTTGAAGCGAAGCACGTTGGTGACGCTCGTATGTTACGTGCCGGCGACCCATCGAGGCTGTCTTTGTTAGATACTTATCAAGATGTTGGGGTTAAAGATCGTTTACGTCCGGTTTATAAAAAAGAAGCACTACCATTCTTCTATCCAAAGGCTCCTGATAACGCAAAGCTTCGCGGTGTCATTCTTGAAACCGAGAACGAGGCAACGGAGTTAGGTGCATTGTCGGTGGTTGCTTTGAATGTAGGTGAACGAGAGGGCGTTGAGCCCGGCGATGTGTTTCGTATAATGTCTCAATCGGTCGATAGAAAAGACCCGATGACCGGCGAAGGCTATTCTATTCCAGAGGAAAAGTCCGGCTTATTGTTAGTCTTCAGGACCTTTGAAAAAGTTAGTTATGCAATCATTACCAATACTTCTCGACCGGTTAAATCATTTGATGCGGTAGTAAGTCCTAATCTCTAGGTTCTAGTTTACAAGCTGCCTTTAGCGTGTTGGCGGTGCTTTCAGGGCGGTATTAGAAACCTGCTGGGAATCTTCTCTGGGGTATGATACGGCTGCATAATATTACGAAGATCGCGATCAAACAGGCTGTTTGGTGATGCAAAAAGGACAATTTAGTAAGTTGTACGGGACCGATTAATCAACACAAGGGAGAGTCTGGTATGGATGCCAATCTTGATGGAATTAGTAAAAGGGATCAACGTTCAGATCAAGTTAGGGCTTGGCTGTCTTTTATCAGAGATAAGCGTTGGTCGTTGGTTCAAAAAAGGCGTTTAGTTGATCGCTATAATAACCCTACAATTATTTATGCTCGCTCACAAGCAGAGCTCTGCGCGTGCATAAAAGGACGGTATAAAAACACTAACACAGACGTAACAGATGCCGCGCTAAATAATGATGAAAAGTGGCTGGAACTAGCCGGCAATCATTTAATTACCTTTAATGATGATAATTACCCGGGCGCACTAAGAGAAATTCATGATCCGCCGATAGCCTTATTTGTTAAAGGGGACCCAGTATGTTTGAGCGGGCCTATCATCGCAATCGTTGGTAGCCGCAGGCCAAGTCCAATTGGCGCAAAATTAACTAAGGACTTAGCTGGTGGGCTTGCTCGCTTGGGAATATTTATTGGCAGCGGTATGGCTCTTGGAATAGACGGTATGGCACATCAGGCGTGCCTCGATGCCGGAACCAAAACCATTGCGGTAATGGGGTGTGGATTGGATATAATATATCCGGCCAGGCATCGTAAATTGTTTGCGGACGTGGTCGACAATGGTTGTGTCGTATCCGAATATCCTCTTGGATCTACACCTACCAAATATAGTTTTCCACAGCGCAATAGGATTGTTAGCGGTTTGTCACTAGGCGTGATTATAGTGGAAGCTGCTGAACGTAGCGGTACCTTAATAACGGCAAGGTTGGCAGCCGAGCAGAACAGGCAAGTAATGGTTGTTCCAGGGTCTGTGCTTAGCTCACAGTATCAAGGTAGCCACCGCTTACTAAAGCAAGGTGCGGCATTGATATCCGGTGTAGATGATGTGTTATTTGAGCTGTCGACCGCTTTAGGCGCAGCTTTCCAAGAACGGCTTTCTTGGATCAGAAATGATAGCGACTTAGCGCCGTCAGTGGAGCCTTCTCACCCGATTTTACAGTACCTTAGCGACCAATCTAGTAGCGTTGATCAGATAATCCAAGCAAGCGGATTGACGGCAGCGGAGGTTTCATCCATGCTATTAATACTTGAGGTTGATGGCGTGATTGCAGTAACAGATGATGGCGGCTATGTTCGGTTTGTTTGACGTTAATCCCGACCATTGCTGAACTGCGTTTAGCTTTTTGCCTTATTATGCGGATCTAAAAAGCTCTATAAAAACAATACGATGACATACAGTAAGTGGTTTAGCATTACTCAGTTGTTTATGCGCTAATCATTAAACTCAGGGGTCTGAATTAATGCAGACGATTAGTAAATGACTATCAGGCGAATATCGGAGATGAGGTGATTATGAAAGAGGATATGTTGGAAGTATTGATTTATCTATTTGAAAATTACATTGTTGATGGAATTTCATTTGAGCCGAGTCACGATGATTTAGCCAAGGAGTTAGAAGGCGCAGGGTTTGGCGGAGATGAGATAGATAAGGCTTTTGTCTGGCTGGAGGACTTGATGGACATCTGCGAACAAGGCCAGGACCGAGAGTCTCCGTATAAAAGCAGCGATCTGACTTTATCGGCGAGCACCAATTCACTTAGGTTTTATACGGACCAGGAGCGACTACGCTTAAATCTGGATGGTCAGTCATTGCTTACTCGTTTGGTCAATGTGGGTGTATTGGATTTATTCTCTCGAGAAATGGTGATTGACCGCGTCATGGCCTTAGATTCCAAGGACATCAATATAGATCATATTAAATGGGTGGTTTTAATGGTGCTGAGTAATCAGCCCGGCTTTGCGGAGATTGCCGAGTGGGCTGAAGTGGTTGTTAGCGAAGATCTGGTGCCTGTTATTCACTAAACCTTTTAGGTTTTTATCTAGGATAAATGTCGTAAAAGAGAAGGGCTCAAGGCTATCAAACCGCCTATCTGTGGATTGTCAGGATTGCACTGGGTTCGCTAATCTTAAAGCTATCTGTTATAAAGCGCGTATCGGCAGCTGATGTTTTGGTCTATTACTCGATTTTTCGTTGTCATCTGTCAAAATCGAACGAGGTAAAACGGCATAAATTTACCGTTCTTTACTGCTTTATCCGTATCGTAATTCTTATCCAAGCTAATAGAGCATACAATTTTAACTGTAGCTCTCATGTACTAAATTATGGGCAAATCCTTAGTTATCGTAGAATCGCCGGCCAAGGCAAAAACGATCAATAAATTTTTGGGTGACGATTATATCGTCAAATCCAGTGTGGGTCACATCCGCGATTTGCCTACCAGTGGCGGCGATAAAAAGCCGATAGACACTAAAGAGCGCGCCAAGCAGTCGGCGATCACACGTAAATTATCGCCTGAAGCGAAAGTGGTTCACCGCCGCAAGAAAAGTAAAGAGCAGTTGATCAAGCGTATGGGGATCGACCCCGACAACAATTGGGCGGCACGTTATGAAATACTTCCGGGTAAAGAAAAAGTCGTAGACGAACTCGTTCGGCTTGCCAAAGACGCTGACCTCATCTATCTCGCGACGGATATGGACAGAGAGGGAGAAGCCATTGCGTGGCACTTGCAAGAAGCCATTGGTGGCGATGCGACGCGCTACCGACGAGTAGTGTTTAACGAGATCACTAAAACAGCAATTCAGCAAGCATTTGAAAAACCAGGTCCAGTGGACATGGATCGAGTTCAGGCACAACAAGCCCGTCGATTTCTTGATCGCGTCGTTGGCTACATGGTTTCGCCTTTATTGTGGGCCAAAGTCGCCCGTGGCTTATCTGCTGGGCGAGTACAATCAGTCGCCCTGCGTTTAGTTGTAGAACGAGAGCGAGAAATTCGTGCGTTTATCCCAGAGGAATACTGGGATATATTTGCCGAACTCAAGACTAAAGCAAAAGAGAATGTCAAATTTGAAGTAAAGCGTTACCAAAGTGAAGCATTCAAGCCGGTTAATCAGGAGCAGACCGACGCGGCTATGTTAGCCCTGCAAGAGGCACAGTATCGAGTCTCTGAAGTTAAAGAGAAGCCCACAACGGCAAAACCTAACGCCCCCTTTATTACTTCCACGCTTCAGCAAGCCGCGAGCACGCGCTTAGGGTTTGGGTTAAAGAAGACCATGATGTTGGCCCAACGCCTGTATGAGCAGGGTTACATTACCTATATGCGTACTGATTCAACCAACCTAAGCAAAGAAGCTGTGGGTGATTGCCGAAACTTTATTCAGAGTGAATATGGTAAGAAATATTTACCCGAAACGGCGATTTCATACTCCAGTAAAGATGGCGCTCAAGAGGCGCATGAAGCGATACGGCCCTCAGATGTATCGGTTCAACCAAACCAAGTCAGCAATGTAGAGCGCGACGCAGAGCGTTTATATAACCTAATCTGGCGCCAATTTGTGGCTTGCCAGATGACTCATGCCAAGTTTTTAAGTACCAGCGTCAAATTGGACGCTGCAGACTACCAGTTGCGCACGAATGGCCGAGTGATCATTTTTGATGGTTACCAAAAGGTTTTGCCTCCGGTTAGCAAAAAAGATGACGACGGTATTTTGCCAGCCATGAAAACTGGCGAAATCCTAGATCTTAAAGAATTGTTGCCAAGCCAGCATTTCACTAAGCCGCCAGCGCGCTATACCGAAGCAAGTTTAGTGAAGGAGCTAGAAAAGCGTGGAATAGGCCGACCATCAACCTATGCAGCGATTATTTCTACAATCCAGGACCGTGGTTATGTTCAGGTTGAAAAGCGTCGTTTTTATGCCCAAAAAATGGGTGATATTGTCACCGAGCGTTTGGTCGAGAGTTTTAGTGACTTAATGGACTACAATTTTACGGCAACGATGGAAGATGCTTTAGATGATGTTGCTAAGGGTAAGCTCAAATGGCGTGGACTGTTGGATGACTTTTACAAGGGTTTTTCCGCTACCCTGCTTAAGGCACAGAACGATGACGACGGTGGGATGCGTACCAATGAACCAACGGAAACAGATATAGAGTGTCCCACATGTTCACGTTTAATGCAGGTTCGCACCGGTAGCACGGGCGTTTTTCTAGGTTGTAGTGGCTATGCGCTGCCACCCAAGGAGCGCTGTAAAAAAACAATGAACCTGGTTGCTGGCGACGAAGCAGTTAACGTCGATGAAGACGATGAAGCAGAAGCTAAGTTACTTATTAAAAAGCATCATTGCCTTATTTGTAAGACTGCGATGGATGGTTATTTGTTAGACGAGTCCCGCAAATTACACATCTGCGGCAACAATCCTGATTGCTCTGGTTTCGAAGTAGAGAAAGGCGCGTTTAAGATTAAGGGGTACGAAGGGCCGCTGCTCGAGTGCGATAAGTGCGGTAGCGAAATGCAGTTAAAGAATGGGCGTTTCGGAAAGTACTTTGGTTGCACCAATGAAGAATGTAAGAATACGCGTAAGCTATTGCGCAATGGAGAGGCAGCTCCGCCAAAGATGGATCCGGTGCCAATGCCAGACTTGAAATGCGTTAAGGTAGACGATCATTATGTTTTGCGCGATGGTGCGTCAGGCTTGTTTTTAGCGGCTAGTGGCTTCCCTAGGAATAGAGAAACGCGCGCGCCCTTGTTAGCAGAAATTTTGCCGTATAAAGATGCGATAGACCCAAAATATACGTTTCTGTACGCGGCACCGGTTGCTGACGACGACGGCTTACCTACGGTAATTCGTTATAGCCGAAAAACCAAAGAAATATATGTCCAGACCGAAGAAGAAGGCAAAGCAACAGGCTGGAAGTCGTTTTATGAAGGCGGCAAGTGGGTAGTCACAGGAACCAAGACTATAAAGAAAAAGGCCAAGAAGAACGCAAAGAAAAAAGTCGCTAAAAAGAAAAAGGTCAGTAAGAAGAAAGTTAGCAAGAAAAAGCCGAGCGCAAAAGTAGCTTTAGGCCTTTGATTAGAGACAATCGCTTAGGCGGAAAAGTTTAGTAAGGCCGTTAGAATAAGCCTTCGGTATCTATTTCCTCTTCTATTATCCGCGGAGCCACGTCTATCCGCGGAGCCACGTCACCGTCTTGGAATGGGTAGTCATTGGGGGCTAACGAGTCTAGGGCGTTAACTGAATCCAGTGGTATGACCGCTTCGCCATCCAATTCAGCAACTTCATCGAACAGCATCTGTGCCTCTTGTAGCTCGTCTGTTTGGGTTTGGTCTAACTCTCTTAATGGATAATCTAATAACGCTTCTATGGGGAAATATTCGACAACCGCATCTGGGTCTAGCTCATCAGTACGAGCACCTGTTTCTCGATTAACCAACCCCTCTTCGATCCATTCCGGAAGCTCTTGAGTATCTTCGGGTACGTCCTTTAAAGCAACACGCATGTAGTTAACCCAGATAGGAAGGGCCGCGACACTGCCTGCTTCGCCTTTACCCATCGTTGTTGGCTCATCAAAGCCAACCCAAACAGTGGTGGCCACTTGAGTATTGAAGCCGGTGAACCATGCATCCACATAATCATTGGTAGTGCCTGTTTTCCCCGCGAGATCTTGGCGGTTTAACGCCAGGGCTTTGCGGGCGGTACCTCTTCTTACTACATCCTTTAGCATGCTCACCAACAAGAAATTATTCGCCTTTGTCATTACCCTGGGCGCATCATAGCTGTTGCTTACTTCTAGATTTTCTATATCGGTGATTACTTGCGCTTCTAGTTCTGCCGCTATTGTTTCTTCCGCGAGTACTGGCAAATCCAAGCTGGCATCGTCTATCAATTGCGGGACAACACTTGGTTTTGTGAGCAAATCAGCATAACACTCATCGCAAAGTGTTGGCAGCTGTGCTTGATACACAATCTCTCCGTTTCGGTCAGTGATATGGTCGATAAAATAAGGTTCGACTTTATAGCCACTGTTGGCCAGGGTGCCATAGGCACTCAACATTTCCAGGGGCGTAACGCCTCCTGAGCCCAATGCCATGGTTAAGGTTGGTGAAAACCGGTTCATGTCAATGCCAAATCGCTCTAAGTATTCGCGGGTGTACGGAATGCCAACTGCGCGTAGCAGTCGGATTGACACAAGGTTTAGCGATTTTGCTAAAGCTTCACGCATTCTCGTCGGGCCGAAAAATGTGCCTGAATAGTTTTCTGGACGCCAGACTGTACCATGTGCTGGATCGGTCATGACGATCGGCGCGCCACTTATCAGCGTTGCCGGGGTGAACCCCTTGTTCAATGAAGCCGAATAGATGAACGGCTTTATGTTCGAGCCAGGCTGGCGTATTGACTGAATTGCGCGATTATATTTATTTAGAAAAAAATCGTAGCCACCGACTAAAGATAAAATTCGTCCGCTACTGGGCTCTATCGATATCAATGCCCCGCTGATATTAGGTATTTGTGAAAGCTTCCAGCGTAACTTGCTAACGGTTTGGTCAACGTTCTGCTCGTAAGCCAGGTCTTGATTGACAATCGGTTGGATGTAAATTATATCCCCAGGGCTTACTAGCTGTGTCATTGATTTTGGGGAGTCGCCAAGTATGTTTGCGGTTAGGTGTCGACGCGCCCAACTGGAATCCTCTAGCCTAAGTTCAACTTCGCCATACTCGCGACTGTAAACAATGGCAGAGAACTCTTCACTCGACAGAACCAGCGCGGGCTGTTGCTCGTGACTATTAGGAAAGCTGCTCAATATCTCCGCATATTGGTCATCGAGGGTAACTGCTTCCGGGTCATCTTCATCTATCCGGCGGCCCGCTTGTCCGTTAAGCTTGGATAGGTCTGTTTTGCTAATGGGGCCTCGAAATCCGTGTCGACGGTCATAGCCCTGTAATCCGGCTCTAAGAGCTTGCTCTGCTGCAATTTGCTTGTCGGCAATGACCGTGGTGTGAACGTTAAGGCCGCCCCAATATGCTTGCTCACCTAATTCTTCAATTAATTTGGCACGAACCATTTCAGCAATGTGCGGCGCGTC
>JBLHMH010000059.1:0-18964 GCA_047621785.1 Polaribacter sp.
AAGAATTCAAGTCGCCAACGATCAGCCAGTCATTGTCAGCAATGCCGGTTGGCGATGTGCCAATCCAAGCCGCAAGTTTTTCTGCCGCCAGGGTCCGGGTGACGTCACAGTTTCCTGCTAGTCCACCTTCACCAGGCTCGTTGCAGCCTGAGCCTTTGGATTTCAAGTGATTAACAACAACCGAGAACACTTCGCCGCTTGCGTTCTCGACAAAGGTAGAAGCCAGTGCTGCTCGGTTCTTCGGGCTACCAGTGTCGTTGGGGTCAATGAAGTCAGGCGTGTCCAGAATCGCCGGAACACCCAGTGGCGTCACCGATGCCGGCTTATAGATGATACCCACTTTGATCGCATCGCTGCCGACCGTTGAATCGGTACCAGCAACTATGTAGTCGTAGGTGCCTGCTCCGAGTCGGTTGTTGAGGCCGTTGGCAAGATCAGCCAGTGGTTCGACACCGGTGGTGTTTTCAACTTCGACCAAGCCAACAACGTCTGCATTGAGCCCTTCGAGTGCATTCAATAATTTGACTCTCTGGCGCTCGAATTCGTCGGCGTTGTCTGCTCCTCGGCAGCCTATGTTCCGTGCTGGCCCACAAAGATGGCCGCTGTCATCAAGTGTTAAGAAGTAGTTGAGTGTGTTGAGTGTGGCAACCGTAAGTTCTCCTGTAACAGGTTCAGGTGCAGCAGGAGCGACGGTCTGAACGTATGCGCCGTAACCACCATCAACTAGCGGCAGAATTCGATGAGCGTTAAACGCCTCAAAGATTGGTCCAGTGAGGCCGGTCACTTGATCTCCGCTTCTAAAGCTGTTTTCTAGTGAGAACAGCAGACGGTTGATTGGGTGAGTTGGCTTATCGGGGTTCTGGGAACTGATCCCATCATCAACCGTGATACGGCTGAGAATGTTGTAGTCACGCCGAGCTTGCGCATCGAGTCCAACCGGCGAAACAGCGGTGGGGTTGTACGGCCGGTCTTCGCCAGGCATCGGAAATGCAAGCTGGATGTCTCCAAAGCGATCAAAATTGAAGTGCTCTGAGATCACAAGCGTCTGGCTAAGTGTGACAAGCATGCCTTCGTACGCTTCTAGATCGGTGCTGGACGCTAGTGGGAAGCTAACAAGGGCTGGTGTCGCCAAGCCGCTACCATCACCAATCACATCAATCTCAACGAAGTCAGTAAGCTGGGTATTGCCGAAACGCTCAGTGACGGTTCCTTCTACTCGAACAAGATCACCAGTATTGACGTTATCATTGTTGAAGTTGAATACGAAAATGCCCTCGGATGTAGCAGGATCCGCATCCGCATCGCTGTCTTCTTCTTGGACGAAGAATCCGCGCAACGCAGGAGCCAAGCCTTCTTCGTCAGCGACGACTACGCCCTCAATTATTACTCGCTGGTCAATCATGTTGGCTATAGACGATGAGCCTTGGATGTCGTGCACAAACACTTCTTGCGCAGGTGTTGGGCAAACCGCTGGTGCAGCTGGATCATTAAGTTCGCCGACAGACGCACAAAGTGGGCCTGCCCAGCTACCGGCCGCGTTGCGCTGAAGTGAGCCGTTGGCCGTAGCGCTGCTGCTTTCTGCAACGCCGATATCCAGCGAAGTTAAGGTGACCGCGGGCCCATTAGTGGCCGTAAATGTGCCTTCGTAGCTCAAGAACTCGACGACTTGACCACTAGCATCAATAAGCGCCATCCCGTCGGGTTCGCCGTTCTGAATGCCTACGATAGCCGTGCTAACCACGCCTTGTCCGCGGCCTTGGTCGGCTAAAATACCCGAAAGCGCCACGGTCCTGTATTCGGTTCCGTTGCTGCCGTTGTAAAGCACGATTGACCAGTCGCTAAGATCGGTTCCGGCAGGACCAACGATCTCAATAGCTTCGTTCACGTCGCTGCCGGCCTTGTCGTAGTGAATTTCGTTGAATCTCACTGGGGGAACCTCTGGGCCCGCCCCATCGTCGCAGATTGCGCCAACCACAGGCACGATCGGAGCAATATTGTCGAACGAGTTAGCGGCAGGCCCTTGCCATGCAAGACTGCTATAACAGTTTCCCTCACCAACGAGTTGCAGGGACGCGCCAATGTCGGTAGAGCTTGACTCTGAAACGCCTATGTCAGTAGAAGTCAATCCGAGTGCCGGACCATTAGCCGCCGTGATTACGCCTTCGTAGCTTAAGAACTGACGGACATCACCACCAGCGGCTATTAAGGCCAGACCATCAGGGCTGCCGTTTTGAAGTCCATTGGACGGTAAGTTTGAGGTAACAACGCCAAAGCCAGTGCCTGGGATCGTCCCAGAAAGCGCAATTGTGCTGTAGGTCGAGCTATTACTACCGTTATATAAAACCAGTGACCAGCCGTTTAAGTCAGTGCCAGCTGGGCCGAATACCTCGACCGCTTCGCTAACGTCGGTTCCAGTGTTGTCGTAGTGGATCTCGCTAATGAAAACGGGATCATCTTCTGCAATCGTGGCGAATGCGGATGTCGATGCGGTAATTGCGATGGTCAGAAAAGTTAACAATGCGAGGAGCGTCGCGCCAATATGCCTTTTGAATTTCATCTCTTGATGTCCCCTTGTGCTCGGTTTATTGGTTGTTGCTTACAATTGTTTAGTACTCTTTAGTCGCTGCGTCTAATACCCAGAACGTCATTAGCCATGGAGATTGACATGAAAGAGAAAAAAATTTTAGCGCCAGCGATTTAGACAGAACCAGGACTGCTCATCAATACAAAAAGCAAAACGCGAAGAACGTTTATATTCGGGCATTAATATGGATGGTCTTGAAAACTGAGACCTATTAGCTCATTTCGAAACCTGATACATAAATGCGCTTAATTTGATGACCATTTCAATTTACGTTCCTGGAGTCTAAACACTTTGTCAACGGGACAATAATTAACTCCTGATGCACCCTAGTATTGATTTAGGCTACAGACAGAGGTTTTATGGGGTGTAAGGCATGTTACTTGTTGACGATCAGGTTTTACTAACAGGTTCATCATCCAATAGGACTTTCTCTGCCCAGTCTGGGCCCATATGTTGTGCGATACAGTCGCGCATAAATTGGCGTATTTTTTGTGAAGGGGTCGTATCCTCCAAATCGCAAATCACTTCGAATATCCGTTTTTTCCTAGGGTCGACCAATAAGGTTAGTCGTGCAGTCCGTTTTTCCATTGTTTGTGTCTCAGGTTTTTTATTTATTGGAAAATGATCATATCATACACATATAATTATATTCTTATGATTGAAACGTTGCGGATACACTAAATGTTAATTAACACAGAAATGAAACGTCCTGCGTAATTTCTTATCCAGTCAAAACTCATATTCAACGGATTCTATAGGCTGTTGTTAGGCAATGACTAACGCTATTTATTGACCACTGGTTTTTCGCTGATTATTACATCCATGGCAATATCGTGCGACTGTGGACGTATTGTTGCAATCTGTAAGCACTCATAGCCGACACCGATTATAGTTGGACGTTACTTATTGGATATTAATTCGGCCAGGGTGCGATCAAAATAACCGCCTCCATTACCAAGACGATATTTAGCAGCATCGAAACCGACCACTGGGGCAATCACCACCGTTGGGACAAGCATTTCTCCCTCAGACGGGATTGGAATATTCCAGATTCCGGTTTGCATCGGTGCGTAGGGGGTCCATTCACGAAAGGCCATTGGTGCATTGATCGTTTCGACAACAGGTAGGGCGATTCTTGAGCCATCCCGGTAGAGTCGTTTTATCCACACAAGAAGGTTAGGCTCGGCCTTAATTGGCCGATAGAATCTGATAATGGTTTCTGGCGTCGGCGTAACAAAGCCATCCAGCTGACGCATTATTGACTCAGAGTTTTGCCGGCGCTCTGGAGCAGAAATTGATTGACGCAAATCGGTTAATCGTAGCCCTTGCGTTTTTCGCCATCGCGCATCGTCAATGGCGTGTTGCCGGTCAGTCATGGTTAGAAATCTCAATCTCTTTGAGGGTGAAATTGTTTAGACAGGATACTATCGTTGTGAATTCAATCGTCTTTGGTATACTGCCCCCAGCGACTGGCGCGTGACTTATGAATATAACGGCCAACGCTATGCTACTTACACGGATCGTGAGCCTGGCGAAACACTAGAAACAAGAGTGGATGTCAAACCACTATGCTTGTATAAACACTGAGTTTAACTTCGCCATCACTGGTGATAGGCTAAGTTAAACTACTTACCCACAACGATGAGGCCGCATACAATGTCTAAACTACAAAACATCTCAGTTGTCCGCAGCACACCTTTCTTATTACTGCTAGTGGCTGTGTCTTTTACAGGTTGTACTTGGGTTAAAAATAGTCCAGAGGCAAGTAGTGTGCGAGTCGTACCCATGGATAGGGTTGCCGATTGTAAGAATGTTGGCAACGTTTCTACTAATACGGTTGATAACATCTCTGTAGTAAATCGAAATGCCGCGAAAGTGGAAAGAGAGCTAGAAACCTTGGCTCAGAATGAAGCCGCGCAATCAGGTGCTGATACCATTGTTGCAACCACTAAAGTGGTTGATGGCCGTCGGACGTTTGCCATGTATAAGTGTCTATAGCCACCGATTTCAAATAGTGATGGCTGGCTAGTTCCTTCTTAGTTGAGATTTTGACGACAGTCAGTCTATCTGCTAGCCATTTTTTTCACTAGGCGGGACAGTCGCTGGCCAGCCAGAGCGCAGGTGTAGATCTCGCTGAGGGAAGGGGATCTCAATACCATATTCGGTCAACTTTGTTTCCAGCTCCCATAGGTAGGCGGCTCGCGCTCTAGTTGGCCTGCGTGCACCCATGCGATTAACCCAGACTAACAGTAGGAAATTTAAGCTATTGTCGCCAAACTCCGTCAGCCATACTTCAGGACTCCGGTTTTTCATATGGGTTAAAGTGTATGGAACCTCGGCTGCAGCCTCAATGGCGGCCTTTCTTACCAGTTCTTTGTCACTGCCATAGGCCACCCCAAACGGAATGCGGATGCGCAGAATGCGTTCGCCAAGGGTCCAGTTAGTGAGGCGAGTAGTGACGAATTCTGAGTTGGGTACGACGATATCGATATTGTCGTTAGTATTGATCAGGGTGCTACGCACATTGATTGATTTAACGGTTCCGGTGAGGCCGGTATCCAGTTCAATATAATCGCCCACTCGCAGCGTGTGTTCAAATAGGATGATTAAACCGGAAACAAAATTGTTTACGATGGACTGTAAGCCGAAACCGATACCAACACTGAGTGCTCCGGCGACTATCGCAATGTTACCGAATTCGAGCCCCATCGAAGATAGTGCGATGAATAGACCGAGAATAATAATCGCATAATGACTAAGTCGACCCAGGGTATAAAGCGACGCTTTAGCGCCACCATGTTCTCTATCGCTAACCCGTCTGAGTGCATGCCGGGTACCACGTGATAACAGAAATGCGATCAGTAAAATAGTTAAGGCACGCAGAATATCGGTGCCGGCAACTGGCGTTTCACTTACCGAGAACAAAGTGATGCTGGCCAAATCAGAGGCTCGTATATAAGCCGTTTTGATAGTACGGCTTAGACCCGACAGCCAAGCTCTTATCGCGCCTGTCGACTTGGCCGCAGTGAGATCCACCGCACGCATCAAAAGCTTAAGATCGGCAATTGCCGCATTTAATTCGCCAAACTCGACTAGCAAGGCCTTAGCCGTATTCAGACGCAGGTCCAGCAGCCGGCGTTCACTTCGTTTGAGACCTTCACGTGGAGTGCTCTGCATTGCCAGTAGTTCGGCTTCTGTCAGCGTTTTCCATTCCGGTGCGCGCAGCTCAACCCTACGAATAAGTTCAGACCATTGCAGGGCCTGGTTTTCCAGTTGGGTACCAGCGCGAGTCATACTGAGAAATAATTCGACCCACCAACGCTCCACCTGACTGGTCGCCAAGGCGACTTGAGCCATGGCCAAATTGATCTCAGCAACCACCAGTTGGTCTTGCTGCAATCTTTGTTGTGATCGACCCTCTGCGGTGTCCAGATCAAGACCACTTGCAGAAATTTGTGCGGTGCGCAATTTTTCTTCGGCGGCGATGACGCTCGCAATATCACTATAGATGCGTTCAATTATCTGATCTAGGTTTGCAGCCTCAGTGGTTGTCGCCAGGTGATCAATGGCTAGCTCGCGGCGAGTAGTGATTGCCAGAGCTAAAGCTTCGGCCCGTTCAGATCTCAGCATTAATAGCTTCAGCCGACGATCTGATATGGCTTGTGCTGTGCGAGCCTCTAGCAAGCGTAGTCCGGCAAGCCAACGGCTTTCAGCGCTATCGGCGTCCACATAGTCATCAAACACCGCGTCGCGATATCTACTGGTGTTATTCAGTACGCGTTTTTCGCGACTAACCACCAATTGCTCTTCTGCCGCCGCGACTCGCGCGCCGCGTTCTCTAGTAGCGAGTTCCCGCAGCTCATCGATTGAATAACTTTCGGCGATCGGGGTAAGGTTTTCCGGCGCCAGCTTAGTATCGTCTGACAGTGCCAGTAATGCATTCAGGTTGTCGCGGACAGCACTCAGGGTAGACACCGCAAATTCACGGTTCTGTGGTTCGCGCTCAGCAATCTGAGTGCTTATATCCTTCAAAAATACTTCGACTCTTGGCTCTACTTGCTCACGAGCTCCTTCAAAGAATGCCCACCAGTTGGATTGTAGGGAACCGAGTCTTGGTGTTGGCGGAGGGCTATCTTTAAGGTCTTGCGCAAAACTGGTGGCTGCGCAGACCAAACACACCAGCAATATAAGGTGGCGAATGACCCGCGCGCTCCAGGCGCGCGACTGCTGTTGCGGCCGGTCTGTCAATTGCTTGAGTGCGCGGTTTAACAATTCAGTAAATGCAATGGTTGTGCAAGAAAGTTTGATATTTCGTTAGCCAAAGAATAGTCGCCGCTATGCTAGATGTCTACCGCTTTACGAGATACATCTATTTGGCCGTCATGTGACCGTTGACGCTTTGCCCTAGCGCTTAGAACACCGATACCCACCCAACCGAATCAAATCTAATGGCGGGTCTGATGCTAGCTTTAGCCTATACACCCAATAATTGCATCAATTTCTTGCCTTCTATCTGTTTAATATCCCCAGACTTCATACTTTGCAGTGACAAGTTTTCAATCCGGGTGCGCACCAAACGCAACACAGGGAAGCCTGTTTTGGCACACATTTTACGTACTTGGCGGTTTTTACCTTCGATCAACGTCACTTCTATCCAAGAGGTTGGTATCATTTTACGAAAGCGCACCGGCGGGTCGCGCTCAGGTAGACCAAGCCCGTCAGGCAATAATCTAGCCTTTGCAGGCAACGTATGATAAACCGTCTTTGCCAACTTAATATCTATTCCATTTTCTAACATCACAATTCCTTGATCCGTCATTTGGCCGTCTACCTGAACAGCGTAACCGCGACTGTGCGCAAAACTAGGGTTTAGTAACTGATGGTTGAGTTTCGAATCATTTGTCAAAATCAAAAGCCCCTCACTGTCCTTATCCAAACGCCCGACCGGATAGATATCTTTGGCAAAGCGAAACTCCAAGTCTGCTAAAGTTTTATGCTGAAGATATGTTTGTGAGAACTGGCTCAAAACACCATAAGGCTTAAAGATTACGTAGTAGCTAAAGACTTTATCCATTGTGTTGTTTTTTAAGTGCCAGTAAATGTTCTGCCGGGTAAGTTCGGCATTGTACAGAACATAGTTGTTTCTTAACCATAAAGAAACAACGCGATTAACTTTTCACAAGCCAATACAAAACAAGCTTTTATCGGCCGTGATTAAACTTAATCTAGACCCTGAGTGATTCAGCCCGAGTGGGGTTGTTTTGAAAGGGATTTATGATTCTGGCTGAAGTTTATTTGTTTAGCGTGCAACACAGGGTCGCTTTTGACTCAAGTTCTTAATCTTGACTGGCTACGATGCGCAAGCTCCCGCTGCCGAAAAAGCTATTCGATACAACTGCTTGTCGCTATATCAATGATCCATATCGGTCCAAAATTCTTGAATTTCGATTGCCAAGGTCATCGGATCGAACGGTTTGGGGATCACCCGAGTGCCTCCAAAATCAAGATAACCCTCTACTTCATGTCGTTGAACCTTAGCCGTTAAAAAGACCGCGGGGATGTTCTTATAGGCCTCTATTTCACGGATCGCTTTTAGCGCACCTGGGCCATCCAGAAAAGGCATCATCACATCAAGCAACAGCAGTTGCGGATCAAAAGCCTCTACAGCGTCTACCGCCTCGAGCCCTGTATCGCAACGTTTAATTGTGAGATCGCCGACCATTGTCAGCGACAACGATACTAACTCTTGGATATCGGCGTCGTCTTCGGCACAAAGTATTCGAACTAATGGTTGCTTTTTATTCATCATAGTATCCCGTTATTATTCATCTACTCACTGAATTGATTAAGGGTTTTCTTGAATCAACCATTGTCAAGTTGACTGAAAATTGAGGCAGAATCATATCTAATTTATGGACATTAATCCATTAAAATCATGGATGTTTATGAAGAATAAGACTATGGTGAGGCGCGGTAATTTAAACTAAAGAAAACTATTCTTACTTAGAAGTAAAGATGAACAAACAAGAGATAGAAAAACGCGCAAATGAATTAATTCTCGCCAACAAAGAGCTTGCCTATCAGAATCACGAGAAAGATAAGCGCGCAGATGAGTTAGTTTTTGCCAACGAAGAGAAACAGAAACGCGCTGACGAGTTAATTCTTGCGAATCAAGAAAAACAAGCGCGCGCAGATGAGTTAGTTGTTGCCAACGAGGAGAAACAGAAGCGCGCAGATGAGTTAGTGCTTGCAAATATAGAGAAAAGAAAACGAGCACGTGAATTAGATCAAGCCAATAAACAACTTGCCTTCGAAAAAGAGCTTGCAGGTTATCGCTCTGAAATGGAACGTGTCGCAAAGGATTTGACTCTATTGGTTGATACCGCTAACGCGCCTATTTTTGGTATCGATTCACATGGAAACGTTAATGAGTGGAACCAACAGGCCGAACATAGCACGGGGTACACTAAGACGGATGTGATGGGTCTGAACCTTGTAGCTAATTTTATTGCAGAAGAACATAGATCATCGTTCGGTAATATTTTAGAAAAAGCACTCAAAGGCGAGGAAACCGCAAACTATGAATTTGTGTTGTTCAGCAAAGCCGGAAATCGCATTGATATTTTACTTAATTCAACGAGCAGGCGCGATGCCTCAGGCAAAATCGTAGGTGTGGTTGTGGTAGGTCAAGACATTACAGAACTGAATGAAGTGCGTAAGGCTCAGGAGTTGATCCAGCAAGCGTCCGAAAAAGCCAAGTCTGAATTCGTCTCTACCATTAGCCATGAGCTGCGCACGCCGCTAACGTCGATCAAAGGCGCCCTAAGCCTTATTAAAGCGGGGGTATTAGATAAGTCGCATGAGAAGTTCGTATCAATTGTTGATATGGCTTATAAAAATAGTCAGCGTTTACATCGTCTTATAGACGAAATTCTGGATATCGAGAAATTGGGTGCCGGCAAGATGAACATGCGGATGCATTCGACAGATCTATCAGTACTGCTTGGCGAAGCGGCTAGCGCCAATAGGGGCTTTGCAGAGGAATACGATGTAACGTTCACCTGTTCGGGCATAGAGCAGCCACAGTTTGTGCATGGGGATCACGATCGTTTGATGCAGGTCATGGGCAACTTGCTATCCAATGCGGCGAAGTTTTCGCCCAGTGGGGGGCAGGTAGAGATATCCCTAGCGCGTCATCAGGGGAGTCTGCGCATTGCTGTCAAGGACTATGGCTGTGGTATTGTGGAACAATCGCGAGCAACGATCTTCGACAAGTTTACCCAAGCTGATTCCTCAGACGTGCGGCAACAAGGTGGCTTTGGGCTTGGTTTAAGCATAGTAAAAAAACTCGTCGAAGAGCATGATGGCTGTGTCCATTTCACCACCGAAGTAGGCAAAGGCACCACGTTTTATGTTGATCTTCCGGAGATAGGAGCGCCTCATAATCAGGTTGCATGAGTAGCTGTATCCCTGCAAAACTTCAATAAGTTCTCGTATTCGCAAAGTTAGAAGTAGCCTGTCACGCGCGAATCAATGGCCGTGAATTATCAATTCCCTTACAATCAATCCTCATACGATTAATTAAGGCTTTATTCAGCTTATTCTTAAAATCTAAGGATATATTAAGGGTCATATAAGCGTAACTTTTAAGGAGGAATTATGCCCAAAGTTGGAATGCAAAACATTCGCCGATCGCAGCTGATCAATGCTACTTTTGAGTGCATACATCGATACGGTTTTACGGGCACAACCATTGCAAAAGTAAGCGCCATTGCGGGCGTTTCTACTGGCATAGTCAGCCATTATTTTGGTGATAAAAACGGCTTATTAGAAGCCACCATGCGTCAACTTTTGAGTGGCCTCGGTCGCAATGCAATTGATGGCGATGAACCCAGCGCACGCATAGTGGCTATTATCAAGGGCAACTTTAATACGCAGCAGATCACGCCTTATGCCGTCACCACTTGGTTGGCTTTTTGGGCGCAGGCCTTGCATGTGCCTGCGTTGCGGCGGCTACAGAAAATAAATATGCGTCGCCTACAATCAAATTTACGCTATTGGCTAAAGCATTTGATGCCCAAGCAAGAGGCGTATCGGGTGGCCGATGGGCTGGCGGCGCTGATTGATGGACTTTGGTTGCGCGGCGCATTCTTATCAGGTGGAATAGACAGACAAAACGCTTGTCAATTATGTATTGACTATTTTGAATTGCAATTAGCAGCTAATCGCGGACAAGCAGCTTAAGCAGCCTTTATTATTAAACTACGGCAGTGACTAAAAATATCCTCGGGCGTCTGCTGTTCGCCTTGACGTAAAACTTTAACACTTGGGTACCAGCGGCTGTTGCGGGCATCATCGGCCCATCGCCAATCGGCGCTTGCAGAGGTGACTACTGCCGTTGGTAGCTTAAGAGCCCCAGCAAGATGTGCGATTGCCGATGGCACACTTATCACAAAATCCATTCGTTGTAGGTAGTCGCCGGTCTGATGGTAATGTTTTGGTTCTAAAATTATTACGCCGTGATTGGCCAGCGCCTCTCGATCTTGTTCGCGTACATCATGTGCAAAGCAATAGATGTGTGTGTCAGGTAAATCTGCTAGTCCTAAAAAACCCTCTAATCCAAACTCAGGCCGTGATCGGTTTTGTTTGAGGGTAGCGCTCGACCAAGCTATTGCTATGTTACGGCCACTGGTTTCAAGTAAGTCACTGCTAATTGATTGCATTGGCGATGCGGTATTACGAATTCTTAAGTAGGCTGAGTTTTGAGTGACCATTCCGATCTCTGGAGCCAGAATTGCTGCAAGCGAGTCAATCGTGGTGTAAACATCGAATAAGTCCCTAGGTAGTGTGCCGTTTTGGCGCACTTCATCAACGCAATCCAACTCTTCGAATAGGCGTATTAGGGATTCATCGCAGGCTATTATTAGGCGTTTACATTTGTCTTTTGCTGGAGCCAGGTAGCGCGCAAACAGGATGCCATCATCAAAGTTCGCCTCAATTACTACCAACAGCGTTTTGTCTGCGATAGCGTCGCCTAGCCAAGGGTCGTGCGGTAAGGTGATGAGCTTGGCGCCAGGCAAGCGGCTTCGCCATTGGTACCCCAGCAAACCGGCTTGGTAGTCACCCAAGGATAGTTGTGCGCAGGCTTTGTGGTAATGCGCTGACGCATATTGTTGGTCAATGGTTATGGCTTTAGTATAATTTTCGATAGCCTGCCCAAACTGCCGCTTATTGGCGAAATAGTGCCCTCGAACATTCCATGCCTGTGCGTAGTCAGCTTGTGCTGCGATAACCGCATCAATCCAGCTAATGGCTGCATCCCATTCACCAATCTTGGACAAAGCATGGCCGAGATTGTAACGAATATCGAGGTTATCGGGTTCTAACTCTAGAAATTTTTGATACAGCGCGATTGCTTGTTCATAGTTACCTTGCTGGTGAAACTGCTTCGCTTGATCACTGCTTATTTGTTGTGGTTTTGCCGGTACAAATTTCTTGATTAGGCTGGCGGGTACGCAATACGAACTATCCAACAACTTATCGTCAAGGTCCAGTAGGGTAGGGTTTTTCATCGGTAGACATTGGACAGAAAATATTTCTTCAATTTTAGTGTCAAACGAGAGATGACCCACCGACTCACCGCTGTGTATATCCACTATCCAGACTCCACAGCGCCGATCGTCTTCGCGCTTGGTTAGCGCCAAACCAGCGAACATGGCTGTCTCTCGAATTTGCGACAAGCCTATGACCGCATAACGGCCAATAAAATCCATTCCTCGGCAAAACCCAGGCACTTCGGCGACAATTGTTTGCTCGCCTGTTTCAGGGTCAATGGTAAGGAGTCGCCCAGCTCCTGATTCTAATACCCACAATCTATCTTGATACCAGCGAGGTGAGTGTGGCATCGACAGGCCACTGCCGATGATTCTATTGTCCTTAATGTCCATCACTATGCCACCCGACGCTTTGTTTGCACGCCAACCAGCGGCCTTATCTGAGGTGCCAAGGGCGGTTACGTATCGGGGTTTGCCCTGACGCATTGCCAAACCATTTAGGTGACAGCGATCAGTTGAGTCATATTCGCTTATAAACGGAGGCTTCCACTTAGGTACGAAACTATAGTTCACGTCCAGAGTGCACAGACAAGACATCTTGGTGTTTACGATCCACAGTTCATTCTCATCATCAAAGGCCATTTCGTGGATATCAATATCGCCGGTGACGTGGGTTCTGCGATGTAAAAAAGCCGCATCGTGCGGTTTATTTGTGTCGATCTTGGCGGCGGCACTTTTTGAGTTGAAATAATCTCTTACGCTGTTGCCAGAACCTACACTCAGTCGGCCGTTTTGGTAGGCCAATCCCATCGGGCGTTGCATGTTGATAAAATGGGTGTTGAGTTGATTTTCCTGGGCCCGCAATAGCACCAATTTTTTAGCTTGATAAGTAGTCACTGCCAAACTTAGATTGGCTTTGAGAAGCAATTCTGAAAAGGTAGCGGTGTATTGACTTGCAGGATTATCTGACAATTTCTATCTCTGTCTTGTTCGAAGCTTTTGTGTGCTTGGTGGTCTACGTAAATACGGATTTATAATAGCTAATATCGCCCTAAAATATTAGATTGTAATCACCGATGCTACTAGTTTGACCACCTTAAGAAATTAATATACTCTGATTTTAATTGAACGCTTAATATATATAAAGAATTAGATGTTTTCTAAAGCAATCTAAACTGAGCTCAACTTGAGGAGAAGAACAATTAAATATACAAAACCAGTATTATCAGCAGTCGCACTTGGGGTGATGTTAGCCACATCAGGCCCTGCCCAATCCGCATTACTTGAGGAGATAGTCGTTACCGCTCAAAAACGTGAGCAGGGCTTACAAGATGTCGGTGTTTCAATTACCGCCTTTACCGGCCAACAAATGGAAGCTCTTGGCTGGGAAAGCAGCTTAGATGTTGCCGCACAAACTCCCGGGCTAACAACCACCTCAAATACCGGCGACCCCGGCAATATTGCGTTATTTTCAATTCGCGGTGTTAGTCAGCTTGACTTCGCGGAGGGCCAGGAAGCACCAATCGCGATATACCGAGACGAAGCCTATATTTCTTCACCGGGTGCTTCCGGTGCTCCGATATTTGATATTAAACGAATCGAAGTATTACGCGGCCCGCAAGGCACTCTTTATGGGCGTAATGCAACTGGTGGCTTAGTACATTTTGTCAGTAATAAACCGACCAATGAAAATGAATCAAGCGTCGGTGTCACCATAGGCGAATACGGCCAGCTTGGCTTGGAGGGCGTGGTTAGTGGCCCATTAAGTGAAAGTGTGCGCGGTAGATTGGCAATTTATCACAATCAAGACGATGGCTATATTGAGAACCGCATAGGTGAAGACAAACGTGCTGACGATACAACGTCAGTTCGGGCAATGCTGGATTTTGATTTTGGCGAAAACAGTAATTTATTATTGATTGGCCAGCATACTGACATCGATGCTACCGGCGGCGTATATAACTCGGTTGCCTCAACCGGTGCTGGGTCAAATGTCGCGGATCGACGCTACTGTACAACCGCAGCATCTGATGCAGACTGCCGCTACAGCACGTATGGCATATTTGGTTTTGACGATGCCATTGACGACGGCCAAGTTGCTTTCGGCGGTGCCTTTGAAGGAGACCCAAATCGTCTAGCAGGAATAGACGACGGCGATGGTGATATTAATGCCGGTGCCTTTGATTTTGATAGTGGTGTCGAACGCACTTCATCCAGTATCACGGCGATTTTTAATACTGAGTTGAGCAATGGTATGTCTTTGGCATCGGTTACCGACTATACGACCAGCGATAAGGATTACCGCGAAGACGACGACAGCACCAACTCAACCTATTACAACGACGGCGTGACTCAACACGCTACCTACGAAGCTGGCGCTGATATTACCCAGTTTTCTGAGGAACTACGTATTAGTGGCGAGACCGATTCTTTGAAGTGGATCGCCGGAGCGTACTATTTAGACATTGATAATAGTTTTTATGGCGCGTTTAAGTTTGCCGCATTTGGAACCGGCTTTGTGCCTCGTTACGAAGCCACCAATAGTACAAAAACTATTTCGGCATTTGGTCAATTAGACTATCTCTTGTCAGACACCTTAACCCTAACGGCAGGCGCGCGTTGGACCAAAGACGACAAAGAAATTGATTACTTATTTGTAGAAGATGCAACCCCAGGCAGCGGCTTTTTGAATGACGGTCAGCGTCATCAGATCGCGCGTACCGACAAAGAGTGGTCAGGAAAATTACAACTTGATTGGCAAAAAACCGATGACAGCTTATTTTATGCAGGCATTAGTCGTGGCGTAAAGGGCGGTGGTTTTAATACCGATTCCTATGGTGGTCAGGCACCCACTCTGGCGGCAATTGGCTTCGATCCAGAGATATTGACTGCTTATGAAATTGGCACCAAGAACGAATTTGGAAATCTACGGGTTAATGCCAGCGCCTTTCGTTATGACTATGAAAACTTCCAAGCGTTTTTCTTCGAAGGTACCACCAGCCTACTGCTGAATTCTGAAGCAGAGTTCAGCGGTGCCGAGTTAGAAACGGTTTATTCTACCGATGGTGGTTGGGACTTTCTGTTTGGGGTTAGCGTGATGGATACACAGGTTAACAATGCCGCTAGAGGAGTGGTTGATCAGAATGCAGCATTGGCGCCTGATTTATCCGTTAATGGACTGCTTAGGAAGGTATGGACCTTAACCGGAGGAAATACACTCTCTGGTCAGGTTTCAGCCAACTACAGTGACGAGCGATCGTTCAATACCATTCAATCTGAAATCACTACCGGCAACGCTTACACAATGGTTAACGCAGGTATGCAGTACGCGGACGCAGATGGAAAATGGGAAGTAGGGCTGAATGTTAGCAACTTAACTGACGAACAAGCCTTAACCTATACCTACGATATTGTGGGCTATACGATTCAGGTATTTGCTCCGCCACGTAGAGTATCTGCCAGCTTCAAGTATAATTTTTAGGCTGCTTATTTCCTCTAACATAGCTTTGTAATTAGGCGACCTAGTCATTTTGAGTAGGTCGTTTTTTTATATCCGTGGGTTAACCGTGAGCCTAAAACGTGTCGGCTTTAAAGCTTGTAACGTCGCGAAATACCAAGGTTTACTCAATTAATGAAATCGAATGATTGTAGAGATACGCTTACGCATTTAGATTAACTATCAGGCACTTCTCGCTCGGGAAGATCAACGTAAAACGTGCTGCCTTTGTCTACCTCCGTAGTGAAATGAATATGCCCATTGTGCACTTCAACAAGCTGCTTAGCGATGCTCAAACCAAGCCCACAGTCGCCTTGCTGGCGTGGGTCTGAGGGATCGGCTTGAGTAAACTTAGCAAAGATAGTTGCTGCGGTTGTTCTACTATTGCGCAGCCATAATCCTTTACAGCAATGCGTAGACTTCCTTTATGGCGCGCAACAAATACCTCAGTATTACCACAGTTGGGCGACAATTCGGCCGCATTAGAAAGCAGCTTGGCCATGACCTGCATCAAGCGATCGTGGTCTGCTTTAACAAACGCGCACAGATCCACCGAGTGCATCTACAATTTGGCCTGTCCGGTGTCTATCTTTTCGATGTCTAAAACTTCGTCTAATAGCTGATGCAATCGCAGACTATTACTATAAGCGATATTAACCATTGATATGAGCTTGTCGGGTGAATTATCAAATACCCCCGCGTTTATCATACTTAGGGTGCCTTCGATCGGGGTAAGGGGTGTGCGGAACTCATGGCTAATCCTAGAGACGAATTCAGGCTTGGCTTTTTCGGCGGCTTGCTGGATCAGCTCGTGCGCCTTGCGCGCTTCATTCAGTTCTGTAATGTCTTGACCTGCGCCAACTACAGCAACGATTTTACCGGGGGCACGACGCCGGCTGGTCGAATTAAGTAGAATATCAATGCGATCTCCGTCTTTGCTAAACAATGGGAATTCAAAGTCTGTCGTTTCCTCGCCGTGACGTGCTTTCTTCGGAACCTCGCGGACCGACAATCTATATTATTTGGCAATAAAATTGGCTACAAGGTCCTTGCCCATCACCTCCGTTTTAGTGTATCCGGTGCTATTTTCGGCCTGTTGGTTCCACTCATCGACTTTTCCGTGTGCATCGATAGCGAAAATGGACGCGTTAGCTGTCTGCATAAGTCCAGTCAACTCTTTTGCTATACGTTCCATTTCAGAACGATAACTGGAAAATTTGTGTTCGAGTGATTGTGCTTTATTAACAAGTTTTAGTTCAGCTGCTTGTTTTTGGTTCTCTTGACGGACAACATTAAGCGCAGCTGCGTGCTCGTCTCTCTCTTTGTTGGCAAGGGCCAATTCAACTGCTAGCTCGTCTCTCTCTTCGTTTTTCATTTGTGTTTCGAAGTATCAATAGCTCCCGACAGTTTATATTTTGAGCTTCACCATAGACCTATCTTTGATTAACATTCAGGCTTATAATGGATTATTGTCCGTTTTAGGTATGAGGTCTACTCGGTGGATTTTAATTGATTCTGAAATGATTGGTTCAAAAAAATCCAAATCAATACTGTGAGTAGTTGAACAATAGCGGGGTACTAGCAAGCGTCGTATGTAAGCACGACTGCCTATACTTTGTGCTGAAGACGAGCTGTAGGACTTTTCGAAATACCTGAATTTACTCAATTAACGGAATTTAATTTCTGCCGGGATTTGCTCAACGATCTAAATTGCTTTGCAGAGACTCAAAGCTTGGGAATATCAACGTAGAACGTGCTGCCCTTACCTACCGCGGTCGAGAAATGAACCTTACCGTTATGCTCTTCGGCAAGCTTTTTGACGATGCTCAGGCCAATCCCAGAGCCGCCTCGCTGACGTTGGTCTGAAGAATCGGCTTGGGTGAATTTATCGAAAATGGTCTCCTGTTATCCTTCCTCTATGCCACTGCCGTGGTCTTTTACAGCAATGCGCAGTTTACCTTCATGACGCTCAAGAGACACCGAAACATGCCCGTCGCTGGGTGAAAATTTAGTCGCATTCGATAATAGGTTCTCCATGATTTGCATCATGCGATCAGGGTCCGCATCCACAAACAACGGCTCATTTATCCCCGAGCAGAGAAATTTAAGGTCGTATTCCTGTGCAATACTCTCGTTAGCCACGATGGCTATTTTGAATAAACGTGGATAAATCCGGTGCATGCTTCTTTAATTAAATTCTTCCAGCGTCTAACTTTTCGATGTCCAAAATCTCGTCTATTAATTGATGTAATCGCTGACTATTGCTGTAGGCGATCTTAATCATTGCTATGAGCTTGTCAGGGGATTTGTTAAATACGCCCGCTTGAATAAGGCTGAGGGCGCCTTTGATTGAGGTTAGCGGTGTACGCAATTCATGACTAATCGTGGAGATGAATTCAGATTTGGCGTTGTCGGTTTCTTGGCGGAGCACCGCCTGTTCTTCACGAACCCTATTCAGCTCGGTAATATCTTGGCCTACGCCAACCACACCAACGGGTTGACCTTCGGCATTACGTCGTGTGGTCGAACTAAGGAGAAGATCAACACGCTCTTTGGCTTTGCGGAGCAACGGAAACTCAAAGTTAGTCGTTTCCACCCCTTTAAGTGCGTTTTGCAGAACCTGGTTTACCGAAGTCGATGTTCTTCGACAATAAAATTGTCTACAAGGTCCTGCCCCATTACTTCATGCTTAGCCTGGATGGTGCTAAGTTCTGCCTGCTGATTCCACGAATTGATTCGTCCTTGTGCGTCTGTCCGGAAAATCGGCGCGTTAGCTCTGTCAATCAGCAGAGACAAGTCTTTTGCTACCCGTTCCATTTTCGAGCGATACCCAACAAGCATGTGTTCAGAGGCAAGTTCTTTATTGGCAAGGGCTAATGCAAGTGCTTGTTTATGTTTCTCAATGTTGGTAAGAATTAACTCATCGGCTCGTTTTTCTTTCTGTCTATTCGCAATAATTAGCTCAGAGGGGCGCTTATCTATCTCTTTGATCTTGCGGGCGAGCTCTTTGTTGGCGCGGACCAATTCGAGTGTTTGCTTACTATTCTCTTGCTTAGTCATCTGCTTTGTTCAGTATGAATAGAATTTTATCAGTTTATGTTATTGTTTTCCGTTAATTAATTTACCAGTTGTCCAGTATAAGTATATTATAGGCTTTGTTGGATCGAATCAATTCATAATTGATTGACCGCAAAATGAACTTAAATCAATGCAGTGAGTAGATGGAAAATAATGGGAAACAATGAAGCGCTCAATAGGCAACCGCTAGATCGTATACTTTATGCCGAAGACGATCTGGATATTCAAGAGTTAGTGTCACTGGCGCTCACA
>JBLHMH010000060.1:0-18338 GCA_047621785.1 Polaribacter sp.
AACCTGAACTCCAGTAGCGCACCATGATGTTTTTGTTGCCTTCTAATGTCACCATTCGTCGCGGTAGTCGTTCCCCAGCTGGGCATCGGTATTCGTCATCAGCTTCGATGTAAATAAAATCCCGGCGGTCGTACAGCCCTTTCTTTATATTGCCCAACGTTAATAACTTGGGCACGTAAGGCGTGATGCCCTCATCGACGGTCGCCTTGATCTCTTCCATGTTGTAGTAACCTCGGCCTGCAATCACTTAGAGGTTTTCAATGCCCGTTGCTTCCGCCATTCGGCTTAGTTGTCATCGGTCGCTCATGGCCATCGTGACGTCATGTGCGACGATTAGGTGGTGCTTACTATCAACCGCCGTTTGTACGTTGTAGCCCACTGTGCCCGAGCTTCGGGCATTGGTAGACATAGCTCTGGCATCAGGATCAGTCAGTGAAACTTGCTTATCGGGTGCGGCATTAACAAGCGCCTCTATTGCTTTAACCTCACTCATCTGACGCTCGAGCGACTCTAGCTGTTTATGAATGTGTTCAGTCTTGGCTTTTGGTATCGCTTGTTCCCGACGGTCGAAGCTTGCCAACTGCCCGAGGTATCGATCCAGACTTGTATTGATCGCCTCGATACGCCGCTTCACCTTGGCTCTGGTAAAGTTACGGTCTCTATTATTAACCGCCTTGAACCGACTACCGTCAATGGCAATCAGCGATTCCGCGAACAGGTTCATTTGCTTGCAGATCATCATAAACTGCCGACAGGAGGCTTTAATCGCCGAACCGTTATCTTTGCGAAAGTCAGCGATTGTTTTGAAGTCTGGAGCCAGTCGATCCAACAACCACATCAGCTCAAGATTGCGGTTAGCTTCACGTCCTAGTCGACGGCTTGATTGAACCTTGTTGAGGTAACCATAAATGTATAACTTCAACATAGACCTTGGGTGATACGCAGGCCTTCCAGTAGCCTTGGGTTCTACCGAAGTAAAACCTAGCTCAAACAATTTTAGCTTATTAACAAACGCATCTATAAACCGAACTGGATTCTCTTGCGTGATGTAATCTTCTATCCGTTCAGGGAATAATGTCGCCTGTTGGCGATGTTGCCCTTCGATAAAACGACTCATAAATCACTCCAGCTATCTGATGGAGTAATTATACCATTTTGGTCGTTGTCACACAGCCTGAGTATACAACGGGCAGTCGCCTTTTGCTCAACTAGGTTAATTTAAGTGGCTAAAAATGGGGCGGCCAACATGGATTGCTGTTTGAATAAATTGACTACGCTAATAATAAGCTCAGCTTATTGATGTACACCCTTTTTGGCTAGTCCTTACAGTGGTTTTCCGTTCCGTTGCACTTTAGACCCCACATTCGATTGCAATTGGCCAACTGCAACGGCATTATTATTTTTTGGGTTACCAAAAACTCTCCAGCTGCGCCATTCTTACCAGCTTTACGCATACCGGGAGTATAGACAGTGGGCTCTTCAAATTCTTTGGCGTAACGCCGTTGTCACTGACTATATTGTTCACTAGCAAAGGGACCGTTCCAGCCAATGTAATCCCAGTAATCGACATGAAAAGCAATGGGAACAAATTCTGGCCATAGGCCTTGATTATGTTTCAGTGAAGTTAACCAGCGATCCGCGGGTGGGCAGCTGCTACAACCTTCAGACGTATACAGAGATCAATCAGTGGGACCTGTGCCTCAGTGCTTTGAAACTGCTGAGCCTTAGCAGCCAAAGAAAAACTCATGAGTGCACTGATAATCACTAGTAGGTTCGCTAATGTACATTTATTAAGCACGTCAACCCTATGTTTATAATCAGTTTTCGACTTTTTTTCGGACCAACTCAGCAAGTCTTATTACCGCTTCTGATCGAGCATAATTCTTACGTGTAAGCATGATCACCTCTCGTTTAGGCACCGGATCTTTAAACGACAAATAGGATACCCCAGCCACATTCGCGCTGATTGCTAGCTTGGGAATTAAGGTCAAGCCAGCTCCCGTTGCGACCATATGCAATAAGGTATTCATACTGGTTGCCTGAAAGCGTTTATCTTCTTTAGCACCTTCTGCAAAACAGACAGCAAGCGACTGATCTCGCAGACAATGTCCGTCTTCCAACATTAATACCGGACGTTGTTTGAGCACCGACCGACTCACCGTATCTTGAGTAAGAGCAATGCTATCGTTGTCCGCAATCGCCAACATCAATTCTTCTGAATAAAGTGGAAACTCAAGGACGGGATGATCCCAATCCAACTTGGCTAGAATCGCCACATCTAACTCCCCTTTCAATAACTTATCAATAAGCACTTCAGTCCGTAGTTCATGCAGAAATAGATGCATTTGCGGATACTCCAAATTCAAACTACCAATTATCTTGGGTAGTAAGAACGGCCCAATAGTAGGAATCAAACCGATGTGGAAATCGCCTGCCATTGGATCGTCGGTCTGCTTAGCAAGCTGCTTTATATGATCGACCGTTGATAAAATAACTCTCGCTTCACGGACAATATCTTCACCCAATTGCGTAAATAACACTGAACGCGTAGAGCGTTCCATCAGTGGGGCCCCGAGCTCACCTTCAAGTTTTTTAAGTTGTCCACTCAAGGTTGGCTGGCTAACAAAACACCTCTCTGCAGCTTTGCTAAAGCTGTGTAAGTCATACACCGCTAGCAAATACTGTAAGTCCCTAATATTCAATCGGCACCTCTTTGTTAAAATTTCTAGTGACCATAAATTAGTTCAACGCGCTTACCCGATTAGCTATTTTAATGGCTTGACTATACTATCCAAACCCTCAATTTTGAGATCAAGACAAAACTTCATAAGTAAACCAAGCTCGCCTTCAGGAAAGCCTTTTCTAGTAAACCAAAATAAGTATTCTTCAGGTAGGTCAATTAGTGGATAGCCCTGATACCGACCAAATGGCATTTTCCAACGCGCGAGCTTTAGTAGATCTTCTGGTGAAAATCCCACAAGGTTCCTATCGATTTCGTCATGCATATTGTTTGCTTTTGCAGCTAGTATAAATAAAGACCGCAGCAATGCCAATAAGCTAACATTGCGGCGGCCCGGTCCTTAATCATTCAATAGAAGAATGACGATAGGGTGTCAATTCAACCGATATTAGTTATCTGACAAATATTCCGCTAGATCATCAGAGCCACCAATATTCTTACCATCGAAAAAGATTTGGGGAACGGTACTGTTGCCTGAAATAGCTTTAACGCTGACTGAAGTAGCATCTTTTCCAAGAATGATTTCTTCAAACTCAATTCCTCGCTCATTCAATAGAGTCTTGGCTTTTGTGCAATATGGGCAACCAGGCTTGGTGATCATAGCAACTGACTGAGGTTTACTCGCGCGCGGATTGATATAGTCAAGCATGGTGTCGGCATCAGACACATCAAATGGGTCGCCGGCAACATCTGGCTCGACAAACATCTTCTCGACCACGCCGTTTTTAACCAACATTGAATAGCGCCATGAGCGTTTGCCAAAACCTAAATCTTCTTTACCCACCAACATTCCCATGCCATCGGTGAATTCACCATTACCGTCTGGGATTACGGTAATATTTCCTGCTTCCTGATCTTCCTTCCAAGCATTCATAACAAAGGTGTCGTTGACACTCATGCAAATGATGTCGTCAACGCCATTGGCAGTAAAGGTACTCGCCAATTCGTTGTAACGCGGTAAATGTGCTGACGAACATGTTGGAGTAAAAGCACCAGGTAGAGAGAACAGAACAACTGTTTTATCCGCGAATAAATCAGCACTGCTGACTGCTTTCCATTCGTCATTTTCGCGCACTCGAAAAGTAACTTCAGGTACTTTTTTGCCTACCATCACGGGTACATCTTGTGCACTGTTGACGTCTACTAGATTTGATTGATTTTGTGACATTTTTTGACTTCCAAATAAGATAAATTGATTTGATGAGTAGATTTTAAACGATTTTTCAGTTTACGTTTAATCGTTTGTTTGACTAAGTTTTATAGCTATTGCCAATATATAGATAGTGCCATTAATCTAATATAACTAGCCTAGCGAGTGATATAAAAAAGGCAATTTAGACTCTAACTTAGTTAGAGTTTAGACGAATCAATTGATAGGCCGATAAGGCCTGCTCCCTAGATTCCTTGTGATCGACTATTGGAAAGGGGTAATCATCACCCAAAATAAGCCCAGCGGCCTTCAAACAATCTGCATCTGCTAGCCAGGGTGTGTTTATAAATTTAGTTGGCAGGCCTGCTACTTCGGGTACCCAACGCTTGATGTAGACGCCCTCTTTATCAAACTTTTCTCCTTGTATGATGGGATTAAAGATTCGGAAATAGGGGGAAGCATCAGCGCCACTGCCACTTACCCACTGCCAGCTCGCTGTATTGCTGCCTATATCTGCGTCGACTAAGGTGTCCCAAAACCAGTTCATGCCCTCTTTCCAATGGATTAAACAATGCTTACATAAAAAAGAGGCCACTAACATTCGTACTCTATTATGCATGTAGCCGGTATGCCAAAGCTCCCGCATTCCCGCATCAATAATAGGATATCCAGTCTGTCCTTTTTGCCAGGCACGTAATAGCTGGGGATTCTGCTGCCAAGGAAAATTATCAAACTTGGGATTGAAAGAGTCACTCAACATATGTGGGAAATTCAGAATTAGATAGCGACTGAATTCTCGCCAGCCTAACTCAGCCAAAAACTTATCTGCGTTGGCCTGTGACACCTCGCGCAATGCCAAAGATTGATGAACCTGGTGCCAAATGTGCCTTACGCTTATTTCACCAAAGGTTAAATAAGGCGAAAGGTAAGAAGTACTGTTCGCCGATGGAAAGTCACGCTTGGATTGATAATCATCAATACCACACTCTAAAAACTGTTCTAATCGGTCAGCGGCGCCAGATTCACCAGGCTGCCAACGTTCAGCCAGCCCGCCCGACCAATCGGGATTAGTAGGCAATAAATTCCAGTCTCCCAATGAGTCTGACACTACGCCGAGATCAGCGGCATCTAAGCCTTCTAGGCTCGGTACTGCTAACGGTTGATCAGGCTCAAGCGTTTGCAAACAAAGCCGCCAAAATGGCGTAAATACTTTATAGGGTGTGCCCTGCTTGGTCGTTATCTTACTTGGCTCGGTTAATAGTTGGGCATTAAAGGATTGGCATGCAATCGCTAAGTCGCCCAGTGCTTGCTTAAGAACCTTACCCTCATCAACCCCGGACGGAGAATAAACTCGATTCCAAACCACCTTTTGAGCCGAAATCGAGCGTGCTAGTCTGGGTATCTCAATTTCAGGGTCCTGCGAGCTGAGTATTAACCGCAGGCCTTGCTCAGCTAAGCTAGCACTTAGCTTGACTAAACTATGATGTAACCACCAATAACTGGCTGCGCCCAAACCTTTCGGGTAAAAAAATATTGGCAAAACCTGACCCTGCTTTGCTGCAAAACTTAATGCTGGGTTATCAAATAACCGCAGATCTTCTCTAAACCACATAATTGTATTCATCGATAGATTCTACAATGGCTTAATCAACCCAACGTGATTGTCTGAGGCTTATACGCCTATTTCATCACATCGTTTTAGGTATGCTTCAACTATGCTCAGCGTAGCTGAAACCAGACTTCAAACGAACTTTAAAAACAATGCAAGAATCTCTATTCTACGATGGCAGCTGCGCCATGTGCTCTAAAGAAATTTACTTCCTAGAACGGTGGAAGGATGAGGGGCTGGCGCTAGTCGATATTCACTCAGATCCACGCCGTCAGCTAGCAGAACAGTTCAGTGACAATGAACTATTATCAGTTTTGCATTTGCAATCAAGCAATGGTCGTTGGTTTACTGGCTTAGATGCCACGGTTAGGGCTTGGCAGCACACACCATTGGGCTGGGTATTTAAACCTCTACGCTGGCCCGTGATAAAACCCATTGCTGACTGGGCGTATGATAAATGGGCAAATAAGCGTGCATGTGAACTTGGCTACCGCTGATCAAGATCTAAGTAATCTCTGGCTAGCACGGCAAGTGCGGCGCTCGTACATTTATGAGGCGGAGTTTGGCCCCCTTACCTTAATTAGAGCCCCCTTAATCAGGATTAGTGAGGCAATACTAACCAAAACCATTAAGCCGGACGCACTTAAAAATAGCATGTTTGATCCGGCCGTTGACCAAATATAACCACTTAAGACACTACCTAAAGCGCCACCTAGCCCAAACGACACACTAAGATATAAAGCTTGGCCTCGCACTTGATAGCGGCCTTGAAAGAAGTGATCGATTAGTAGCATCATGACGGCATGATTCAGACCATAAGAAATTGCATGCAGAGTTTGCGCAAACCAGACCAAGACCACCGTTTCTGGAAATAAGCCCAGTATTGCCCAGCGGATTGCGGCACTGACAAAAGTAAGACTTAATAAGCTAGCCAAACTGTATTTTTGAAATAAACGGTAACTCAATAAAAATACGCCAATTTCAAGCACCACTCCAATAGTCCACAGCCACCCGATGTGTGACTTAGTGTAATCGTAGCTTTCTAGGTAGATGCTGAAAAACGTGTAGAACGGCGCATGGCTGGCCTGCATTAAAGTGCTGAACACCAAGATCAACATTACCTGACCCGTGAGCAACTGTTTTAGCGGGACACTGGATATTTGAATGCGCTGACGCACGCCTATACCGTTAAAAAGAAAGCTTGCTACAAACACCATGAAAAAACAAAGCGCGCCCACCGGCAAGATAATACCTGGACCTAAGCTGTCCATCGCGTAGCCCAAGCCTAACACCATGAAAATAAAGCCGACTGATCCCCAAAGCCGAATATTGCCATAGCGATGACGTTCACCACCCAAATAGTTCAAAGTAGCGGCTTCGACTTGCGGCATGCAAGCATTCCAAAAAACCGAAAAGCTAAACAACACGAAGGCAACGAACCAAAAACTAGTTGGGAGCGAACCAACACCTGAGGCGCTTTGTAAATAGAGTAAGCTATAACTTGCTAGCGCCGCACCGGTGGCCCACTTAAGAATACTCAAGGATTGGCCGCTATTGACGTTCATGCGGTCTGCAATCCATGCCCACATATAGGGCGCAAACACTTTGGTGACGACTAGAATACCCGTAAGTTCGCCTATTTCGGTTGCACTGAATTCGAGGTGCTGTAGATAGAGGCTCCAATAAGGGACGATGATCCCGACCGTACAATAGTAGAAAAAATAGAAGTTTGCGAAGCGCCCGTTAGCCACAAGCTAGCTCCTGGCGTAGGTTCAATTAGTACGCGCCAAATTTAAGTAAAAACCCATTTGGCCGCTCTTTTGAAAACTGAAAAACGGCTAACTTCGAGAGCCTGGGATAGGCGGAGTGCTGCTGCGTACATCACCATTCTGAGCTCGATTGCGTAAATAATGATCCATTATCACAATCGCCAACATAGCTTCGGCAATGGGCACCGCACGGATTCCAACACAAGGATCATGTCGGCCTTTAGTTACAACGACGACCGGGGCACCGTTAATGTCAATACTGTTGCCCGGCTTGGTAATACTTGAGGTAGGTTTAAGTGCTAGGCTAGCGACTACGTCTTGGCCAGACGAGATTCCACCCAGAATGCCGCCCGCGTTATTAGTTGCGAAACCGTCTGGAAACATCTCATCTCGGTGTTCTGACCCACGTTGAGTTACTGAATCAAATCCGGCGCCAATCTCTACCCCCTTCACCGCATTAATACTCATTAACGCCTTAGCAATATCAGCATCCAATTCATTAAATACCGGCTCACCTAATCCAACCGGCATATTGTTAGCCACCACGGTGATTTTAGCACCAACCGAATCACCATCACGGCGCAGCTGAGTGATCAGCGCCTCCATCTCGGCCACCTTATCGGGGTCAGGACAATTAAAAGCATTGTTTCGTGCTTCAGCGAAGTCAATTTTCTGTGCTTTGACATGGCCCATCTGAGCCAGATAGGCATTAATCGTAATGCCCTCTTTGTCGGCTAAGTATTTCTTTGCGATTCCACCAGCCGCCACCAACATGGCGGTGGTTCGCGCGGAAGATCGACCACCACCGCGATAGTCTCGATTGCCGTATTTATGATGATAGGTATAGTCAGCATGACCGGGACGAAAACTATTCATAATATTCGAATAGTCTTTCGATTTTTGATCTGTGTTATGAATCAACATGCCAATTGAAGTGCCCGTCGTCTTACCTTCAAACACGCCTGACAATATGTGCACTTCGTCTGCTTCACGACGTTGTGTCGTGAACTTTGATTGGCCTGGCTTACGACGATCTAAGTCTGGCTGTAAATCAGCTTCGCATAGCTCAAGATTCGGTGGGCAGCCATCAACAATACAGCCAATGCCCTTGCCATGACTCTCGCCAAAAGTGGTTACTCTAAATAGTTTTCCTATACTGCTATCACTCATAATCTTTAATTAGCCGTTGTATCCGGCCATTTACGTGCAGTTGCACTGAGTTTTTGTACTAGTACTGAGTTTTTATATTAACTGCTTTCAACAACGATATTCGGAAACTTAGCGCTAAAGTCACGTTTCTTGATCGATAACTTGCCAGCGATCTTCAATGCTATATTGCGATATTTTTTTGCGGTCGGACTGTCTGGCATCGCTACCACAGTTGGGGTTCCGGAGTCTGCGAGCTCTCTGATGGCCATCTCTAAGGGAATTTCTCCGAGTACTTCTAGACCAAAGTCGTCAGCCATTTTTTGCGCACCATGCGATCCAAATATGGCTTCTTCATGCCCACATTGGCTGCAAACATGGGTGCTCATATTCTCGACAATACCAAAAATAGGCACCTCTACTTTCTCGAACATTTTATAAGCTTTACGTGCGTCCAAAAGTGCGATGTCTTGTGGGGTGGTTACTATAACCGCTCCAGAAACAGGTACTTTTTGCGAGAGGGTTAATTGAATGTCGCCAGTTCCGGGCGGCAAGTCGATAATCATGTAATCAACTTCCACATTATCTTCGTTCCAAGCTGTACCTCGCAACATTTGCTCTAAGGCTTGAGTAACCATAGGGCCACGCCAAATCATTGGCGTATCTTCCTCTACCATAAAGCCGATCGACATAATTTTAATGCCATGCTTCTTCAAGGGTATTAACATTTTATTATCTGATGAATCAGGCTTTCCCGTTGCACCCAGCATGCGTGGCTGACTTGGGCCATAGATATCAGCATCTAGCACAGCCACAGACGCCCCAGCAGCAGCCAATGCCAAAGCTAGGTTCGCCGAAACAGTTGATTTACCAACGCCGCCTTTACCAGACGCGATCGCAATAATGTTCTTTACTCCCTCTACCGCTTTTACACCTTGTTGAGCAGAATGCGGGATAATATTTTGCTCGATCAGTACTTCCAGATCACGACTCTCAAACGGTAAGGTCTTAAGTGCGCCGTGCACCAATTCAGACAGCTCATCTGCCACAGTCAAAATTGGATAGCCCTTAATGATACTGACAATAACCTTAGAATCATCAACAACGATCGATTTTAGGGCTCGCCCAGCAGTGATTTTGCTTTGCGTATAGGGGTCAATAACCGCATGCAGCGCATTGGTTACAGCAGTAGTGATTTGTTCGCTCATTAGTATAATTCTATGCAGAAATTCAGTGGCCTAATGCTAACATTCTGAAGCCTTATAAACCATTGGCTTAGTATTTTAAAACAAGGATTAGTGCCGATTAATATCTAAATCTAAGGTCGCTCGAACTTCCTATAAAAAATAGCGACCTGGAAGCGCAAGTCGCTATTTTCAGAAGGTCTCAAGAAGCTTTTAACTGCAATCGAAATCTATGCAATAACGGCTCGGTATAACCGTTCGGCTGCTGCTTACCTTGTAGCACCAATTGCAGTGCTGCGTTAAAGGCCAAATTATTATTGGTATCCAAAGCCATTGCTTTATAGCTAGGGTCACCCGCATTTTGCTGATCTACCACTGACGCCATGCGTGTGAAGGTGTCTAGAATCTGCTTTTCGTTGGTTATTCCATGCTCTAGCCAATTGGCTATATGTTGACTGGAAATACGTAAAGTAGCTCGATCTTCCATTAGACCAACATTATTGATGTCAGGTACTTTAGAACAACCTACGCCACTATCAATCCAGCGCACCACATATCCTAAAATGCCCTGTACGTTGTTGTCTAGCTCGGCTTGCACTTCAGCGTCAGTTAACGCTGAGGGATCGACACATAGAGGAATAGTTAGAATGTCGGCCAATGCCGCACGCTGACGATCCTTTAAGCTTCGTTGCTGCTTAAAAACATCTACTTGATGGTAATGAATTGCATGCAGCGTCGCGCCGTTGGGTGACGGTACCCAAGCGGTATTAGCGCCAGATTGCGGATGCCCTGCCTTGGCCGCAAGCATATTGGCCATCTCATCAGGCATTGCCCACATTCCCTTACCAATTTGTGCTCTGCCAGAAAAACCGCATTCCAAACCTATGTCTACGTTCCAGTCTTCATATGCCGCAATCCATGGTCGGCTCTTTATTTCTGCTTTTGGCGCCATCGCACCAAGCAACATACTGGTGTGTATTTCGTCACCGGTTCTATCCAGAAAACCAGTGTTAATAAAAACAACTCTATCTTTTACCTGTCGAATACATTCTTTTAGATTTACAGTGGTGCGGCGTTCTTCATCCATAACGCCGATTTTGATGGTATTGCGCGGCAAATTCAACTCGTCTTCAACTCGGTCGAACAAGGTATTGGCAAAAGCAACTTCGTCTGGTCCGTGCATTTTAGGTTTAACAATGTAGACGCTGCCGGTTCGAGAGTTTTTAAAAAGACTATTTCCAATCAGGTCGTGCATAGCAATCAGCACGCTTATCGTGGCATCCATAATGCCTTCTTGAATCTCATTGCCAGCGCTATCCAAAATCGCCGGGTTAGTCATAAGGTGGCCAACATTACGGCAAAACAATAAGCTTCGACCCGGCAAGCTCAATTCTGAACCAGCAAACGATTTATAGTGTTTATCAGCAACTAGAGAGCGACTAACAACTTGACCTGCCTTGGTGAAATCTTCGCTTAAATCACCTTTCATCAGGCCCAACCAATTACGGTATACGCCCACTTTATCCTGCGCATCTACCGCGGCTACCGAGTCTTCAAAGTCTTGAATCGCAGTGATTGCAGCTTCCATAGTGATATCCTTAACACCCGCTTTATCTGTACGCCCTACCACTGAGTCTGAATCAATCTCAATTGCTATGTGCAGGCCATTATGACGTAGAAGTATTGAGCTAGGCTTGCTAGCAGCACCATTATACCCAAGCCATTGACTAGTATCTGCTAAGCCAGTCACATCGTCATTCTCCAACACGCCGAGCAAAGCGTCTGATTCGATCTTATATGCAAGCACATTGGCATGCGAACCATTGGCCAGCGGGAAATATGTATCGAGAAAATCACGACCAAATTCTATTACTCGCACTCCACGAACCTCGTTGTAAGGGCCAGCTTTCTGCCCGCCATCTTGTTCTGAGATGACATCGGTACCATATAAGGCATCGTATAGACTTCCCCAGCGTGCATTGGTCGCGTTAAGCGCAAAGCGAGCGTTTGACGTTGGCACCACTAATTGAGGGCCTGCCTGCTTGGCGATCTCATCATCTACATTCTGTGTGCCGATAACAAATCTCTCACCTTCTTCGACCAAATAACCAATTTTCTTTAGAAAGGCCAAATAAGCATCAGAGTCAAAGTGATCTTTATTCGCCAAGTTCCATTCATCTAGCTGCGCCTGAATCTCATCACGCTTTACCAATAAATTTTTATTGATAGGCGTTAAGTCGTCGACGATGGTGGCCATAGATTGCCAAAAACTTGACTCATCAATGGGCAAGCCAGGAAGTACTTCCGAAGCGATGAAGTCAGCCATTTCAGCATCGACTTGTAGGCCGGATTTATCGATATATGTGCTCATGTTGTTTCTATAGTGTTGGTCTTAGTAAAGGCGGATGCCAAATTAACGTACTAGCCTTATACAGGACAGCATATTAGTAGCTGTCCTATAGCGAGCTAGCTTAGTTTAACCCTGTTGCTAATGTATCTGGCTGAATTACTGTTATTCACTGCGCGAATAATCTAATAGAAAACCCGCAGTTGTTGAATATTCAGAGCCTTTATTCATACAATGAATGGCAAAAATTGAATTCAACAACTGTATGAATAATACATTTAGACGTATGGTGTCGCTATCGGGTCTCTGACCACAGATATCTCTACAACCAGCCAAACAATTAACCATCTGACCTTTGATCAAACATGCTTTTAGAGCGCTTGATCAAATCAATAATCTGTAGGAAATTAACATGTCCAACTATACGCAACAAATCGCAGCAGCCGACAAATTAATCGGTGAAAATGGCTCTTCGTGGGCCAGCATTAATCCAGAATATACCGCACGCATGAAACTGCAAAATCGTTTTCAATCAGGTATTGAAATAGCTAAGTACACCGCAGACATCATGCGCAAAGATATGGACGAATATGATGCAGATTCAAGCAGCTACACTCAGTCGCTAGGTTGCTGGCACGGGTTTATCGGTCAACAAAAATTGATCGCCATCAAAAAGCATCACGGCACAACTAACAAGCGTTACTTGTATCTTTCAGGCTGGATGATCGCTGCCTTGCGCTCTGAGTTCGGTCCTCTTCCTGACCAATCCATGCATGAAAAGACCTCTGTTCCTGCTTTGATTGAAGAGTTGTACACATTCCTACGTCAAGCTGACGCACGTGAACTAGGCCACCTATTCCAAGAATTAGACGCAGCTCGCTCCGCCGGCAACACAGCCGCCGCAGAAGAAATTCAAAGCAAGATCGACAACTACGAAACCCACGTTGTGCCAATTATCGCAGACATCGACGCTGGTTTTGGCAACGAAGAAGCAACTTACTTACTTGCTAAGCAAATGATTGAGGCTGGTGCTTGCGCGATTCAAATCGAAAACCAAGTATCCGACGAAAAGCAATGTGGTCACCAAGACGGTAAAGTAACGGTTCCTCACGCTGACTTCCTAGCGAAGATCAACGCAGTACGTTATGCATTCTTAGAGCTTGGCGTAGACAACGGAGTAATCGTTGCACGTACTGATTCTCTAGGTGCAGGCCTAACCAAGCAAATCGCGGTTACCAACGAAGCCGGCGATTTGGGCGACTTGTATAACTCTTTCCTTGACTGTGAAGAGATGACGCCAGCACAGATGAAAAATGGTGACGTTGTTATACACCGTAATGGCAGCTTGGTTCGTCCTAAGCGTTTAGCCAGCGGCTTGTTCCAATTCAAAGAAGGTTCAGGCGAAGATCGCTGTATTCTTGATTGCATCACCAGCCTACAAAACGGCGCAGACCTTATCTGGATCGAAACTGAGAAACCTCACGTTGGTCAAATTGGTGGCATGGTAAACCGTATTCGTGAAGTAGTGCCAAATGCTAAATTGGTATACAACAACTCACCTTCGTTCAACTGGACTCTGTCTTTCCGTCAACAAGCTTATGACCTAATGGTAGAAGCGAGTGAAGACGTGAGTGCGTACAACCGTAGTGAATTAATGGACGTTAAATACGACGGCACTGAGCTTGCTGACCGTGCTGACTTGATGATCCAAAACTTCCAACGTGACGGCGCACGCGAAGCCGGCATCTTCCATCACTTGATCACTCTACCTACTTACCACACTGCTGCATTGTCGACTGACAACCTAGCAAAAGGTTATTTTGGTGAAGAAGGCATGTTAGCTTACGTGAAAGGCGTTCAACGTAAAGAAATCCGTCAAGGTCTAGCCTGCGTCAAGCACCAAGACATGGCTGGTTCTAACATGGGCGATGACCACAAAGAGTACTTCTCAGGCGACGCGGCATTGAAAGCGTCTGGTGAAGACAATACGATGAATCAATTTGGCTAAGCCAAACGGTATTTAAGTTTAGGAAAAGGCAGCTTCGGCTGCCTTTTCTTTGCGCGCTCCCTCTCTATATATCTACCCTTGAAATCATTAGCTGAAGTATTCATTTTGATTTGGGTACAGTTTTCTAATATACTATTTAGATGCTTCCTCCAAAAACAAAAAAAATAAGCCCTCCTGAAAATAAGCAAAAGCAAATAGACCAACTTATCGAGCAACACAGCAATTCTATCTCCGGCAAACTTTGGCGAGGCAAGCATCAGCATCAGCGTAATAATCAAGGTCAAAAGATAGTCAGTAGCGGTTATCCAAAACTGGATGAGAAATTACATTTAAATGGCTGGCCGCTGGCTAGTACCGTCGAACTTGGCTTATCACAAGCAGGTATTGGTGAATTGCGCTTATTAGCCCCAGCTTTACGTGAGCTGCAAAACAATCACCATCAAAATATTATCTGGGTAGCACCGCCCTTCTTGCCTTATGCCCCCGCCTTAATAAAAGAACAAATAGACATCAGCAGGCTGACCATTGTACAAACTAATACCATACAAGACAGCCTCTGGGCCGCTGAACAAGCGTTGCTCTCTGAATGTTGTTCGGCGGTTCTACTCTGGACTGGCAACTACAATTTGAGTACTCGTGAACTACGCCGTTTGCACTTAGCCGCACAGAAGAGCAAAACCTGGAATATTTTATTCAGGCATAGTGACTGCCTTAAGCAAGCTTCGGCAGCCAGCCTACGCTTGCATTTGCAGGCGAATAGTTTCAGTCAACTTGACGTGCATATAGTGAAACAACCACAAGGCTGGGCTGGTCAAAGTTGTACCTTATCCCTACAACCCCATTATGAAAACTGGCAACGCCTAAGCGCGAGTCTCCTGCCACAAGCCAACCGCATACAAACACCAATACTACGCGAGCACCTTAGCGACAATAATAGTGTTGATCACCATCAGGCATCGGTCACTGTATTGAGTCCATTGTCGGCTCTGCAAGTTGCTCATTAAGAGCATGTACAGGGATAATGACGGCTTCATTACAAATACGCAAAATGGCGTCTAAACAAGATAGCGAAGCCTGGCTATGCTTACGCTTTGCTAATTTGTCACTCAATAGTAAAGGGCTAAGCCTTAACTCAAAAGTCGCTGCTGCCACTATTTATAAACAGCAGATATGGCAATCCAACCACCTGTGCAAAGACTCCGGGGTGCAGCCAGGCATGAGCCTAAATCATGCCTTAATGTTACTACCAACACTGGAGTTGCATGAGCGTGACATCGATCTAGAAGCGCAGAAACTAGAGGAATTGGGTTATTGGGCTTATCGCTTCACGTCAATAGTGAGTATTTACAACGACCATATACTGCTGATTGAAATAGGAAGAAGTATTAGTTTATTCAATGGTTTAAAGAACCTATTGAATCTAATTTACAACGACTTGATTAACTTTGATATCTATCCTAAATTCGGTATCGCCGCGACTCCGAAGGCAGCCCATGTGCTCAGCTTTGAGAGAGACAACGGCTTTGAGAGAGACAACGGCTTTGAAAAAAGTAGCCTTAAGTTATTTTCAGATAATGAAGTAAGCACAGCCAATACCCGCTTAAACCAAATCCCTTTAGCCTTCCTAGATGTAAATTCAAAAACCATTGATCAATTGCATAATTGTGGCTTTGAAGTTATTGGTGATATTTATAGCATCCCCAATGCAGAACTCGGGCATCGATTTGGTGCCAAACTGTTAGAATACCTAAACCAACTATGGGGCCTTATTGCCGATCCCCAAATTGGGACTACCCCTCCCGAAACCTTCGAAGTTAGTGCAGACTTTGCCCAACCCATTCGGAACCTTAATTGGATTAATCAGCAATTAGATCGCTTGCTCAATGACCTTGTTGTTTTTACCGCACAACGACAATTGATCTGCCGTAGCTTTACCTGGCGCTTCTATCAAGAAAATAACCGTCTACTGCAAACGGTAACAGTAGGCCTAAGCGCCAAGAAAAACGACTTTGCCACTTATCGTGAACTCACCGACTTAAAGCTCTCTACCATCAAGTTAGATTGGGAATTCTCCAGTATCGAATTAAGCAGCCAGCAATTAGTGCCAATACAATTATTCCACAATGATTTATTTGACCCCCAACCCGACCAACAACAATTTAATCAACTGATCGACAAGCTCGCTAACCGCCTGGGGCAAACTGCCTTATTTCGAGTAAAGGTGGCACCAGAACACCTACCCGAACTCGCCAATGACCGCCAACATGCAGTACAAGAAACACATGCCGCTTATGCGGGTCGAACAAGCTCAGACCTAGGCCTTGCTAATTCCGCTGGTAGTAGCCCTCCTTTCAAAGATCAACCTCTATGGCTACTCGACCCTCCACAGCGACTAGCGCAACGCCATCAACAACCGCATCACGAAGGCCCACTCAACATCATCCACGGCCCACATAGAATCACTAGTCATTGGTGGAACAAACTGCAAAGCCGAGACTATTTCATCGCGCGCCAACACAACGGTCGACTACTTTGGGTGTTTTTTGATCGAGGCGAACGCTGTTGGTTTTTGCATGGTTTGTTTGCTTAATAGGCATGAATGTACCGAGAAAAATAACAATCTACGTTAAATGTGAGTAGTCTTTGGCATCCAAAAAGAACTCTCAAGCCTATAAATTAGACCATATTACTTAGACCAAACAGACTCTAGTAGGCGTTCGTCGTATTTGCCACCTCGCTTACATTCTTTATCAAAATAAGGATGTTTGGGGTAAAAGTCTTGGTAATATTTTATGGCATTTATTCGGGCAATCGATGACTCAATGCCCATCAACTCGCCAACCCTTTGATTCCTTTGTATTGCCTGGCAGTCGGTTTTTTTCTCATTCAAGTCACCACGTATATGCATAACCTCATGCGTAAATACATGCATGCCGAATAGCTCATCTTGCGAAGGATTCTCAGGGTCATCCATATAACCCATAAACTTTTTACACCATCCACTCTCAAAGAATATCTCGCCTGTCTCCGGATATGCCGTTCCTGCGAGAGATCCAAGGCCTTTGCCGTCAAAAATTGTTTCGAAAACTGAATTGCATTTCACTTTAACACTAGGCTGATCAGCAATAATTGAAGCCTTTTCTGATAGAAAAACCTCTAGACTCCAGATTTTGTATGTAGGGCGAGCACATGCAAAAGCTAATAAGGCAAGTACAGATACATATGCCAATGAGAAGTTATTAAACCCTTCCGTAGGGTTAACAACTTCACGAAATATTAACCAACAAAAAAATAACGACAACAACAGCAGAATCAAAACAGTTTTCCTAAGGTTAAATTTTCTAGTGGCGCTTATTGAAGATGCTTACCAATGATTATCTGCAAACTGATGCCGGTATGTGCGGCTCATCGGAACTGTCACTCCATTATTCAGCAACACTTGTGCATCACCGCTCTCGAAGGGTCTTATTTCCTCTACCTGATCTAGGTTGATCATATGCGATCGATGGATGCGCTTGAACTTTGTGCTATCAAGGCGCTGCTCGATCTTTGTCAGAGTCTCTCGCAATGGATAAACACGTTTTGCAATATGCAGATTGACGTAATTACCCGACGCTTCGATGCGTTCAATATCATTAATTTTCACTAAGAACTCTCTACCTAATTTCTTAACTAAAATGCGCTCAGGTTCGGGCTCATGTTCTTTTTGATCAGCGTGATCTGGGACTCCCAGCAAGCTAGCCTCACCTTGCAGCCGCAAGACAATATGACGATACAAATAGATAAGCGCCAGAGAAATTGCATAGCTGCGCGCGTCCTTCAAATATTCATAGAGAAATTGCTCAAAAACATTCCCGAAGTCATAGTAGGAATCATTAAGCCAGTACACCAATTTGCGCAGAACTACCATTGTGCTGACATGTAGCATTGAAAATATAATGCTGAAACCAGCATGCGCAGATATCGATACTTTAAGGTTTGACCAGCGTATTGGAACGCGATTATCGAAATAGATGATTAACGGAATAAGCGCAAGCACAACAATCATGCTGCTTGCTTCCCACGATACTATCTCCCAGACCTGGGTTCCAACACCATTGCGGTCTGCGTCCATAATTTGCACAAGCATCTCGCTGACACTAATAATACCAAGCAATACAACCCAGAACCCAACCTCAAGGGGTCGGCGTATTTGCAGAAAGCGGTCTAGGTTCATAAGAACAGATATAAAGTGATGTTATACGATCAGAGTCAAGCATATCGTTAATTTCCAACCAAGGCAGCAATTCTCGTCCCCGTCTGCCACGGTTCGTCACAGAATCCCACCCGTTGGGCACTTAAGCATTGAGGCCAAAGCATTTTTAACATGAAATGCACAAATCAAT
>JBLHMH010000061.1:0-18198 GCA_047621785.1 Polaribacter sp.
GTATATCGATAGTGACACACTTTCGATACTAACCAAATGCAAAACTAAGTTAACATTTATGACCTTGAAATGGCCGTTTTCATTACTTATTTTGGTGGTTTTAACCACTCTAACCCTGTTACCTGTTGGTAATAGTAGGGCCACTGTCTACGTATATGAGCGAGCTGACGGCAGCAAATTAATTACCGACCGAAAGTCTAAAAAAGCGGGCTTAAAGCTCAAAAAAAGTTACAAAACAGACCCGTATCGTTCATCCAAAAGCCGTAATGCGCCTTATAGAGCGCAACCAATAAAGTCACAATATGATGCGCTTATTGTAAATACATCATTGAAATATGATTTAGAACCATCGTTTATCAAAGCAATCATTCATGTAGAATCGGCTTTTGATAAATATGCGCTGTCTCACGCAGGCGCCATGGGGTTGATGCAGCTCATGCCAGCCACTGCTGCTAACTACCAACTCAATCAAAATCAATTTGACGCCAATAGAAATATCGAGGTTGGTGTACAACACTTAAAAGATTTGATGGATCGCTATGATAACGACAAGAAACTATCCTTAGCAGCCTATAACGCGGGTGCAGGGGCAGTTAGCCGGTATAACGGCGTTCCGCCGTATGATGAAACGTTGGATTATATTAAAAAGGTAATGAAACTCTATGTGCTTTATAAAAACACTATCTAGTGAGAGTTGAATGACTAAATTATCGTGCCAGGCAAACTCAAGACTGCTCGGCCTCTAAACGTGCAACAATCATAATTTGCTTCATCGCGAATACGGCCTCGTGGAAGCCGGTCATAGACGCGCGCGCAACAATAGAGTGTCCGATATTCAAACAAACTATCTCAGGAATGGCTGCAATTGCATTTACGTTTTGGTAGTGTAAACCATGACCTGCGTTCACCTGAAGGCCCAATGAATAGGCTCTTTTGACGCCTTTCACAATGCGCGCGAGCTCCTCCGCACGCTGCGCTTCACTGCAATCAGCATAAACTCCGGTGTGTAACTCGACAATATCTGCGTTGACTTCTTTGCTCGCATCAATTTGTATGTCATCAGCATCGATAAATAGCGAGACCCGAATGCCCTGCTCTTGTAATTGCGCCACATAATCCCGCAACTTAGGTATCTGAGCTACCACGTCCAAGCCCCCTTCAGTGGTTAACTCCTGACGTTTTTCAGGCACTAAACAACACTCGGCGGGTTTGACGATGCCTGCTATTTTAAGCATTTCGTCAGTGGTTGCCATCTCCAAGTTCATTGGTAGAGGCACATTATCCTTAATCTTATAAACATCATAATCTTGAATGTGCCTACGGTCTTCGCGCAGGTGTACTGTCACCCCATCCGCACCTGCTGTGCGGGCGATATCCGCCGCTTGCATCGGATCCGGGTAATCGGTTCCACGAGCCTCTCGGAGGGTCGCAATGTGGTCAACATTTACCCCTAGTTGTAATATGTGATGTTCGCTCATGAATGAATTAAGATTCTATCTTGTTTTTGGGAAAAACAATTCCCGACTGTGAATTTTTTGGTAGCCTAGGCTTTGTTTCAATATATCACGCATTAAATGCTTAACACTGGTCATATAATTTTGCTCAGGGTCTGATACCCAGTCTGCCTGCATGGCTAAAATCACCTTACCGCCGACGGCCTTAGCTTGGCCCGGCAAGCTTCTGACAAAACCTTGACCAGGCTGAAATTGATAAAACGCTTCTGCCTGAATTGCGGACTTACCGTCGGCTTCTTTCTCAAAGCTAACTTCATAACCCGTTTCTTTAAGCATTATCTGCTCGAATTTACGTAAAGTAACCGCTAGTTTTGCCTCACTAGCCACCGATTCAGGGTCGTATAGGCGGATAATTGTACTATGGTAACGATCAAATAACTGTGGGTGTGGGTCATGTCGGTGCAATAAATAGACCAACAGTTCATTGCAATAAAAGCCGCTAACCAATTGGTCACCCTGCAAATCATTTTCAATAAGGTTGAATCCAGAGACATCGATTTCTGCAGATGTTAATGTTGGAATTTCACCTTTGCCAACCCAACTCAGCAATACTGGTTGGAATGGTAATAACACCCCTTTAAGCTGCGACTTTATTCGTCTGGCGCCCTTTGCCATAAGTGCCATGCGCCCGTATTCCCGACTGAAAATCTCAACTATCCAGCTGGATTCACTGTAAGGACGATTTATCAGCACATAAGCAGCTTGTTGATGAACACGCATGAATTTTAACGACTACTTAGAAGCTTCGTCTGATCATGCGTTTATTTAATTCCTTCATCGTAACCAAGACTATAAAGATCGCGAGTATTATCCGACCAGCCCGAGCGAACCTTTACAAATAGTTCGAGGAACACTTTTTGCTCTAATAAAGTTTCACAATTAAGACGTGCCGAAGTACCAATTTTCTTTAGCGCTTCGCCTTTTTTGCCAATCACCATCGCCTTGTGCGAACTCTTTTCAACCCAAATGTCTGCGCCAATATGGTAAACCCCATTCTCACTGGAAAATTGAGTAACTTCGACTGCTGTCGCGTAAGGGAGTTCGTCCCCTAAACGACGAAACAATTGTTCGCGGACTAACTCCGATACCAAGAATCGAAAACTACGGTCAGTAATTTGGTCTTCGTCAAACCCAGCACCCTGGATAGGTAAATACTTACTAACAACGCCAACCAAATGTTCTACATTATTCACCGCATCAACATTACTAGTCGCACTAATTGGCACGATATCGGCAAAGTTAAATAGTGTCGACGATTCCGCAATTAGCGGCAAAACCTTGTTAATTGAGGACAATTTATCAATTTTATTGATCAATAATATTACCGGAACCTTAGTGTCTTGGAGCGCCTGCAGAACTAACTTATCTTGTTCAGTCCACCCTCGCGATGTAATCATTAGACACACGACGTCGACACCATCAATACTGGAAATTGCAGTTTTATTAATTACCTTGTTAATAGTTTTACGATTCGATTTCTTGGCGATCGAATGAATTCCTGGTGTGTCCACAAACACAATTTGTTTATTGTCCTCAGTACGAATTCCCAAAATACGATGACGTGTTGTTTGTGGACGATGCGACGTGATGCTTATTTTCTGGCCAATGATACGGTTCATCAAAGTCGATTTACCAGCATTTGGCTTACCGATAATTGTGACAAACCCAAAACGGAAATCTTCAGACATTTTCTTTACCTTGGGCGCCAGCGGCGGCCTTTTTAGTCAATTTGACGCTTTTCTTAGCAGCGCTTTTACTGGTGGTTCTTTTAGTTGCTACGACTGTGGTAGCTTTTTTAGTCGGCTGTGAGTCTAACAATTGCTCTAGCACTAAAGCTGCCGACTTTTGCTCTGCCAAGCGCCGTGAGAGAGCGCTGGCTTCAGCCAGAACATTTAACTCAGGCAAGCGACACTCTACCGAAAATTCTTGCTCATGTTGTTCGCCACTACTCTTAATGATCTCGTAGACAGGCAGTTCTAAACCTTTTTTTTGCATGAATTCCTGTAATTGACTCTTGGAATCTTTGAAATGGGATTTTTCAGAAATCGACGCAAACTGACTTTGAAACTTACTTAGAATAAATTGTCGGGCATGTCTAAAATCACTGTCTAAGTAAATTGCGCCTATCAAACTTTCAACTGTGTCAGACAAAATAGAGTCGCGATTAAAACCGCCGCTCTTCATTTCACCTTCGCCGAGAATTAGATAATCACTTAACTGAAAACTTCGGGCGACTTCGGCCAGAGTTTCTTGGCGAACCAAGCTTGAACGCATGCGACTCAGCTTGCCCTCAGACAAACTTGGGAATTCATTGTACAGCCAATCAGCTACCACGAAACCTAGAATACTATCTCCAAGAAACTCAAGCCGCTCATAGTTCTTGGCCCCTCGACTTCGGTGGGTTAGAGCCAATTCGAACAAAGTTGGGTCGTTGAACTGGTAATCCAGCTTACGGATTAAGGCGCTTAACTTTTGCATTTAAATAGCATTTGAATGATAGTGCCTTTGTCTGATCTAGCATTTCCAGAACAAGACAGGGCTGTTAGTGCTCAGCAGATTTAAACGTCGGTGGAACCTATTAAATCATTGAGATATAAGTTTAATTAGCGGTGACAAGGGTTTTTTCAACAACGTTGTCAAAGTTTGCATATACACCAACATTGAAAAACAGCGGAATTTCTCGCCGATAGTGCGTTTCGATAATTAATTTTTTCCTCGTACGACTAAGTTTCAAATCTGTTTTATAGTCTAAAAGATCGTGACTACCATCTAAATACAATTGATCTTGTAACTTACGAACAATTTGCTGACGAGTAGCCTTTCTAGAATCGACATTATCAATTGCCAATTGCATAGCATTTTTGACATTTTTATTTTCAGTGAAGATCGGCACCAATTGCATGCCAACATATGCGAAAAAAAAAACAGTTAACAGCACGAACAACAGACTCCAAAAGGTCCAGCCGCCCTGCCTTTTAATATTTTTCAGCTGATTTTTATTAGCTGAAAATTTAGATGTTCCTAGATTATTCATGATTTAGCCCTTTGCTATTGCTAGTTTTATACTCAAATTCAGTACTCGCCTGATTGCCAGTTAGCCCTATTGATATAGGTTCCGCCCAACCCATCCGAACAGTTCAAAGACCAATATTGACAGCTCGAACGCGCAAGCGAACGATTCGAGAACCTTGCGTGGCAAGTTTACAGACCTAATAGTATCTAAAAATGGACTAAATATCTTCACCTACACGGGATAGTTTAAAACCACCGCCCGGGTTCCCATTGTAATGAAACCAGATAAAAAAGGCTCTGCCCACTATATTTTTGTCCGGAACAAAGCCCCAATAACGACTATCCTGACTATGGTCTCGGTTATCGCCCAGCATGAAATAATGCCCTTCGGGAACTTTAGTAGAGCGATTTCGCGAGGCATAGCTTGCCCCATCATTTAAGATAGAATACTCCGCAGGAGCGCGTTCGCCATTGCTTGCATGTGCCGCCGGAATAATTTGTTTAAAACGATCTAGTTCACTAACACGACCGCCCATTGGAAATGGAGTATAGCGACCGTCTTCAAATTTTTTGATTAATTGACCATTTATGTAGAGTTGTTTATCTCTATACTCAATGCTGTCGCCAGGCACCCCAATAACACGCTTGATGTAATTGGTCGTATTATCTCGAGGATAGCGAAACACCATGATATCGCCGCGTTCAGGTTGATCAATTTCAACTATTTTTTTATGCAAGATCGGCAAACGTAATCCATAACTAAACTTATTTACTAGGATAAAGTCGCCAACCTCCAAAGTTGGCAACATAGATCCAGATGGAATACGAAATGGCTCTGCGACAAAACCACGTAGTAAAAAAACAATTAATAGCACTGGGAAAAAAGACCGTGCATAATCCAAATACCACGGCTCAGGATTGCGCTTAGCGATGGCAGGGAAAACAAAACGACAAAGCAGCATCACGATTGCGCAAACGACTACTAATGAAAAAAGTATCATTTCAAACATCTCCTAATCCCCTTTTATTTGTAATACTGCCAAGAATGCTTCCTGAGGTATTTCAACCGAACCTATTTGTTTCATACGCTTCTTACCTTCTTTTTGTTTCTCTAATAATTTTCGTTTACGCGAAAGGTCGCCACCGTAGCATTTTGCTGTGACGTTCTTTCGTAATGCTTTAACAGTTTCACGGGAAATGATTTTACTACCAATTGCAGCTTGAATCGCTACGTCAAACATTTGCCGCGGAATCAATTCACGCATCCGCTTGACCAATTCACGGCCCCGATGAATTGATTGTTCGCGATGCACTAAGATAGCCAATGGGTCGACTGGCTCGCCGTTTATCAATACATCAACCTTTACCATGTCAGTGGTACGGTACTCTTTTATTTCGTAATCCAGTGAGGCATAACCGCGGCTGACTGATTTGAGTCGGTCGAAAAAATCCATTACCACTTCATTCAAAGGTAATTCAAAATGCAGCATCACCTGTCGACCTAAGTATTGAATATTCTTCTGAATTCCTCGTTTCTCCATACATAGCTTCATAACCGCACCAATATACTCTTCTGGCATCAGCATATTCGCCGTGATAATCGGCTCTCGAATTTCTTCGATTTTAGATTGGTCTGGTAGCGATGACGGATTATCAATGGTGATCATCTCTCCATTTTTCAGTTCAACTTCATAGACCACAGTTGGCGCAGTGGTGATCAAGTCCATGTCATATTCGCGCTCTAGGCGCTCCTGAACGATCTCCATATGCAACATTCCGAGAAAGCCACAACGAAACCCTAGTCCAAGTGCATCAGATACTTCAGGTTCATAAACCAGTGAAGCATCATTCAAACTCAACTTGCCAAGGGCATCACGAAATGACTCGAAGTCTGCAGAATTGATAGGATAGAGCCCAGCAAATACCCGCGGTTGAACTTCCTTAAAACCCTCCAATGGCGCAGCGATACCACCTTTAGCTAGGGTAATAGTGTCGCCAACTTTGGCACCTGTGATGTCTTTCACACCAGAGATCAAATATCCAACCTCACCCACTTGCAGGGATTCTTTTGGGGTCCGTTTGGGGGTGAATATCCCCAAATCCTCGACATTGTAATCAATACCCGAAGCCATCATTTTTATACGATCGCGTTTATTAATGCTACCTTGAAATACTCGAATCAATGAAACCGTACCAAGATAATTATCAAACCATGAATCCATGATCAACGCTGCTAGCGGCGCCTGTGGATCGCCTGTTGGCGCTGGAAGCTCTGCAACAATCTGTTCCAGCAGTGCTTCAATGCCTATGCCACTCTTGGCACTCACATGTAAAGCCCCACTACAATCGATACCAACAACTTCTTCAATCTCTTCACTTACTCGCTCTGTATCTGCGGCTGGCAAATCAATTTTGTTCAATACCGGCAATACTTCTAGCCCCAGATCGACGGCAGTATAGCAATTGGCCACTGTCTGCGCCTCTACCCCCTGAGAAGCATCGACTACTAACAAAGCACCTTCACAGGCAGTCAGAGATCGAGAAACCTCGTACGAAAAATCAACGTGGCCTGGCGTATCAATCATATTCAGCTGATAGGTTTCGCCATCTTTAGCCGTATACTTCAACGCGACGCTTTGGGCCTTAATGGTTATCCCGCGCTCTCTCTCGATGTCCATGGAATCGAGCACTTGCTCTGCCATTTCCCTGTCGCTGAGACCACCACAGACGTGGATAAATCGGTCCGCCAATGTCGACTTACCATGATCGATATGGGCGATAATCGAGAAGTTGCGGATTTTTGAAATATCGTGTGGCATTTATAGTTTAATGATTAACAGCGCGCAGAGATAAGAACGCTCAGTGGTTGTGGACTAAATAACTGCTTAGATGAGACTTACAAGCCTTATAAAACGATGGCGAAAAAACACAAACAGTCCAGAGTTATGCTCATCTCCATTAATAATGGCTGGGTTTAATGACTGCAATTCGTCATCGCAAAGCGGCTTGAACCCAAAACATCCGACATTTTAACAAAACGGCCCCGTAAACACTAAACAAACTTGCAATATTATCTATAAAAATATCAATAGCAAATACCTATCATTCGCTAGGTTCACACTGAAGCCTTAAAGAAACAATGAATGTTTCGCGGTAACTGTGCGACTAGACAATATCCACCACATCATCGGCTATACTTATTGCTGTGAACCCATGGACTCGCTTGTACCCACTAACTTCAAGCGCCATCAACAAAACACGATAATTTTAATTTGACTATGAATACAAACTTCTCAGATGTGCTGATTATAGGTGGCGGTGCAGCCGGCCTAAGCTTAGCCTTAAGACTCGCACAAGATAATTTGTCGATCACCATACTCTCAAAGTCAGAATTAACCGAAGGTTCGAGTCTGTATGCGCAGGGCGGTATCGCTGCAGTGCTAGATCATGCAGATAATTTCCAATCACACATCACCGACACACATACTGCGGGCGCAGATCTTTGCAAGGACGCCGCGGTTCGAATGGTTGTTGAGGGCGCACCAGATGCGATCAATTGGTTAATCGATAAAGGCGTAAAATTCACCCTTGCAGACGGCGCCGAATATGATGGCGACGACAGTGAATACCATCTAACTCGTGAGGGAGGTCATTCTCATCGTCGTGTTATACATGCTAAGGACGCTACTGGTCGTGAAGTTGAAACCACCTTAGAGCAACACGTGCGAGCCTTGCGCAATGTAACCATACTTGAAAACCACATAGCGCTGGATCTAATTACCGCGCAAAAGCTAGAGGGAAAATCACACGCTCGCTGTTATGGCGCCTATGCGCTTGATATAGAAGCAGATAAAGTTGAAACATTTGCTGCTCGGTCAGTTGTATTATCGAGTGGCGGAGCATCCAAAGCCTATCTGTATACGACTAATCCTGACACGTCCACGGGCGACGGCATTGCCATGGCTTGGCGTGCCGGATGTCGTATCGCCAATATGGAATTCGTGCAGTTTCATCCCACCTGTCTATACCACCCCTATGCCAAAGGCTCTTTGATATCAGAAACCGTACGCGGCGAAGGAGGTCTGCTAAGACTGCCTAATGGTGAACGCTTCATGGATGCTCACCACCCATTGGCCGAACTCGCACCACGTGATGTGGTGGCGCGTGCGATTGATTATGAAATGAAAAAAGGTGGTTTTGATTCTGTGTTCTTGGATATTAGTCATAAGCCTGCTGCGTTTATATTGGACCACTTTCCAAATATTGCCGAAAGCTGTCAAAAATACGGCTACGACATGACTAAACAGGCTATTCCTGTGGTACCTGCAGCACACTACACTTGCGGCGGCATCCTTACTGATTTGAGAGGCCGCACCGATTTAAAACGCTTATACGCGGTCGGAGAAAGCAGCTGTACCGGCCTGCATGGGGCCAACCGTTTAGCCAGCAACTCTCTGCTTGAGTGTTTGGTAATCGCTGCTTCTGCAGCAGATGACATTCGCAAACGCCTGTCCAAAGATGAGGCCACCATCCCCAGCCTACCGATCTGGGATGAAAGCCAGGTCTCTAGTCCCGACGAACGTATCGTGGTATCACACAACTGGGATGAGTTGCGCCGATTTATGTGGGACTACGTTGGCATTGTACGCACTAATAAGCGTCTAGAACGAGCGCATCACCGAGTAAAGTTGTTGCAAGACGAGATCATAGAGTATTACGGCAATTTTCGGGTTAGCAATGATTTAATTGAGTTGCGTAACTTGGTAACCATCGCAGATCTAACGATTGAATGCGCATTAAATCGTAAGGAAAGTCGGGGATTACACTACACCCTTGATTATCCTGATATGCGCGAATACGCTGAAGATACAATCCTTACGCCTAATAATTTCGTCAGCCATGCGCCAATTCGAGAATGGAGCAGCAGTTAAGTAAACCTTGTACAGGTGCTGCTAAGAAGCCTCTAATTATAGAGAAGCTGGCTCTGCAAGGCTTGATCAGAGATTCCATAAGCAATCGGCGGCAAAAGCAATCAAACAAAATCAGCACTCTGAAATGATTGAAAGTAGTATACTTTTCCTTAAGACATAACTTTAAATCATATCTAGACTTTGACTGATCCCTCATCTCAGTCATATCTTATAATTTTAAAGGTCACTGTTTAACCCTGTTCCCGAGTCGAGTCACAAGTGAAAGACCCATTATCCCGAATTGATCTAAATCTATTAGTCGCCCTGCAAGTTTTAATGCAGGAGAAAAATGTCACGCGCTCCGCGGAACGTTTATTCGTTACCCAGCCGGCCATGAGTAAGACCTTGAATCGTCTGCGCAATTTGCTTGACGACGAATTATTTGTACGATCATCGCATGGCCTAACCCCAACACCAAAGACGCTGGAATTAGAGAAACCGGTCAACAACATCCTAAACCAATTGACCGAGTTGATGGTCAGCAGCCGGGAGTTTGACCCCGCCAATACAGCCGCCACAATATCCCTCGCCACACTCGGCACTTCGGCGAGTGTTGGACTGCCATCATTTTTCAATAAACTACGTTTTGAAGCCCCCCATGTTATGGTGCTTAGCCAAAATTTGGACGTTCGTTATGAAGAGCGACTGCGCTCTGGCAGCTTGGATTTTGCAATTGTTGCCCGCAAACAATTTGGTGCCGACTTTATTACACACAAATTGATGAACATTCGTCCCGTTTTATACATGCGCAAAGACCATCCGCTAGCTTCAATTGATCGAATCACCTTAGAACAACGTCAAAAGTATCAGCATATGGCTGTGTACTTTCCGAATTTTGAAACCACTAGGGAGGAAATTCAAAAGCTGTTCGCTTCCTTTGGGATTCTTTCGAAAGTCCCTTTCTTAAGTGCTAATTTAATCATCTGCCTTGAAACCCTACGCGAAACTGACATGTTGATGATTGGCTCTGATCGCCTAATTGATTTAAATTTAGTGTCCGATAGTTTTGTTAGTAGGCCACTAGAGGATTCCATAAATCTTAATATTGACACTCTGTCTTTGGTGCAGCATGTTCGAACTAAAAATGCGCCATTGCATAAATATTTGGCAAAAATGATCGTTGAAAGCTTCCAAGAGAAGGACTCGAAGGTAGATGAGAAAACAGTAAAATTGAATTAGAATTCGCTCAAATTAATTCGAATTCGGCCGATATAAGCCTATCGCAGCTTACCAGTCCGGGGCCACCATTAAAATTTACGGTAGGCATGCGGGCTGTGATTAAGAGCTTCGCAGACCAGATATGAGCTGCAAACGTTGGACCAGCATTTCAAGCTCAGGGTCCCCGGGATGTGACTTGGAGAACAACCAATCCATTATGATGGGGTCCTGCACTTCCAACATCCGTTCAAAAGCCATCCTTTGAGATTCATCTAGCTGTGGATATTCTGTTTCCAAAAAGCGCCCGAATAAAACATCGAGTTCACGCACCCCTCGTCTGCAACGCCAGACCAACTGCTTAGCGTTCATCATGACTTTGGTTTACACGTCGGCACTAATGATGAACACAACAAACAAAGAAAGTTCATACCGCTCGCCGTTAATTCTAACTTGCCGTTAATTCTAAAGAGCCCGCTCCGCAATCATTTTCTTAATCTCGCCAATCGCCCGCCCTGGGTTCAAGCCTTTAGGACAAGTATTGGTGCAGTTCATGATGGTGTGACAACGATACAGTTTAAATGGATCTTCTAAGCTATCTAAACGTTCGCCGGCGGCTTCATCTCTGCTATCGGCCAACCAACGATATGCCTGCAGTAATATGGCAGGGCCAAGGTACTTATCACTATTCCACCAATAACTTGGACAACTGGTCGAACAACAAGCACATAATATGCACTCATATAAACCGTCTAGCTTTTCACGATCTTGTTTAGACTGAAGTCGCTCAGAAGACTTGGACACTGGCTGATTAGTTTTTAACCACGGCTCAACAGAGGCATATTGCGCATAGAAATGCGTCATATCAGGAACCAAATCTTTAATCACTGACATATGTGGCAATGGGTAGATTTTTACTTCAGAACTGCACTCATCAATCCCCTTTGTACAAGCCAAGGTATTGGTGCCATCAATGTTCATTGAGCAGGAACCACAGATACCTTCACGACAAGAGCGCCTAAACGTCAACGTAGGATCAATCTCGTTCTTAATCTTGACCAAAGCATCCAGCACCATCGGCCCACAACTGTCCAGATCGATATCATAGGTATCGGTATGCGGGTTCTGATCATCATCTGGTGACCACCGGTAAACCTTAAAAGTGCGAACATTAGTCACGCCTTTCGGAGCAGGGTAATGCTTGCCTTTAGTGATCTTAGAATTCTTTGGTAAGGAAAATTCAGCCATTTTTAACCTTTGTATAGATAAATGAAAAAGTGCTTCTCAGGAATGAGTGCTTTTTAGTAAACTCTGGGTTTCGGTTTTATATATTCGATATCGTCTGTCATTGTGTACGCATGAACAGGTCGATAATCAATTGTCGTTTTATGTTGATCATCACACCAAGTTAAGGTGTGCTTCATCCAATTTTCGTCGTCACGATCCGGCATATCGTCACGTGCATGAGCGCCGCGGCTTTCATCACGATTAGCCGCTGAATTCATTGTAACAACAGCCTGATCTAAGAGATTTTCAAGTTCTAGGGTTTCAACCAAATCCGTGTTCCAGATCAGGCCCCGATCAGTGGTCCCGATATCACTAAAGCTACTAGCAGTCGCAGCCATTTTAGCCACGCCCTCGTCCATCACCTCACCAGTCCTGAAGACCGCACAATGCGCTTGCATAGTACGCTGCATTTCCAAGCGAACCTCTGCTGTCGGACGTGAGCCGGTGGCATAACGTAGTTTGTCTAAGCGATCTAAAGTTGCTTCGCCGGCAGTTGCAGGAATGTCCGGAATCGACTCATCTGGTTTGATCGTTTCTTTGGCACGAAGTGCCGCTGCTCGGCCAAATACTATTAGGTCTAACAATGAGTTAGATCCCAAGCGGTTAGCACCATGCACAGAGACGCACGCAGCTTCGCCAATTGCCATTAAGCCAGGCACTACTGCATCTGGATTACCGTCCTTTAGAGTCAGTACTTCACCATGATAATTAGTAGGTATACCGCCCATGTTGTAATGCACTGTTGGCAATACTGGAATCGGAGCTTTAGTCACATCAACGCCAGCAAAAATTTGTGCTGATTCCGAAATGCCTGGCAAGCGTTCTTCCAATAATTCCGGACCTAAATGCTCCAGGTGTAAATGAATATGATCAGCGTCAGGACCGACACCTCGACCTTCATTTATTTCAACCGTCATTGAGCGACTCACGACATCACGCGACGCTAAGTCTTTGGCATTTGGTGCATAGCGTTCCATAAAACGCTCGCCTTCTGAATTGGTTAAATAACCACCCTCACCACGCGCGCCCTCGGTGATCAAACAACCTGCACCGTAGATGCCGGTTGGATGAAATTGCACAAACTCCATATCTTGCAGAGGTAGACCAGCACGTAACACCATGGCATTACCGTCACCTGTACAGGTATGCGCTGAAGTGCATGAGAAATATGCGCGTCCATAGCCGCCGGTAGCTAATACGACTTTCTTGGCACGATAACGGTGAATTTCTCCGCTGGCCATATCGATCGCAATCACACCCCGACATTCACCGTCTTCCATAATCAAGTCAAGTGCAAAAAACTCAATGAAAAACTGTGCGTGGTGCTTCAGCGCTTGTTGATAGAGCGTATGCAGAATGGCATGACCGGTTCGATCTGCTGCTGCACAAGTTCGCAATGCTTGGCCTTCACCGTAGTGAGTGGTCATACCGCCAAAAGCACGTTGGTAAATTTTTCCTTCTTCAGTACGTGAAAATGGAACACCATAATGTTCTAACTCGTAGACCGCCGCGGCCGCGTTGCGACACATATACTCGATGGAGTCTTGATCACCTAACCAGTCCGAACCTTTGACGGTATCGTACATATGAAAGCGCCAATCGTCTTCACCCATATTACCCAAGGCCGCACTCATGCCGCCTTGCGCTGCTACGGTATGGCTTCGAGTTGGAAACACCTTGGTCAGGCAAGCTGTAGACAAACCCGCAGAAGCCATCCCAAAGGTCGCGCGCAAACCTGCGCCGCCCGCTCCAACCACAACCACATCGAAGGAATGGTCGATAACTTTATAATCGCCTATCATTGGCTCAGTCTCCTAAAACGACTTTAAACACGGATACAATGGCAAATACCGCCAAAGCAATCGAGGCAAATTTAACTAACAACAAAGCGCTCAAGTAGCGCCACTTGGTATGCACATAATCTTCCAGCACAACCTGTACGCCAGTCTGTCCATGAAACAGCGCAGTCAACACAAACAACAACATTATGCTGGCATTAACGGCTGAGTTTAACCAGTTTGTAGCAGTCGCATGATCGCCATGAATAAGACAGATCATGGAATAAACAAACCAAAGAGATAATGGAATTAACGCAATTGCGGTAACACGCTGCCACCACCAATGCGAGAAACCGTGCTTAGCCGAACCTAGACCAACGGCTTTTGACAGCGGGCTACGTAAACTCATGCTCCACCTCCAAGGCTAATCAAGCCTGTAGCAAAAGCCCAAGTGATTGCGGTTAACAATGTTGCTACGACCATAACTAATTTTCCGGTGATATAGAGGGTATCCATTTCGTAGCCACGGCCAACATCCCAAAACAGATGTCTTATGCCATTGCACAAATGATAAAAAAGCGAAAAGGTCCAGCCCAATAAAACAAGTTGCACAAACCAATGACTTAAGCATGTTTGCATTGAAGCGTAAGCTGCGGGCCCTTGCGCGACACTCCAAAGCCAATACACTAATACAATTGTACCCATCGTCAGAAAAACACCGGTGGCTCGATGCAAGATCGATAACATTGATGTCAACTGAGGTTTGTATACTTGTAGATGCGGGGAAAGTGGTCGTTCTTTCTGCATATGCTTTGTTCTCTTAATTGTTTTGTTGTTTTTCTTTACTGTAACGGCTCAAACCCCGTAGATCAGAGCGTTATTCGAGACAAGGCCGAGCGAATCTAAGCTCGACCATTCTACACCAAGTGATCTTGCTAATGGGGTCTTTGAAGCATGTTTACGGATTTTTATTATTCCATTTAAAAAAAAGGCGGCAGCAATTACACAGGGAATAATGTTTTGCAGTAATTTAAGTGTCTATTAGTTAAAAGTCACAACATCGACCCTTAGCTTCCCAATCCCCATATCGAGTCGGCTCCAAGCCTTTGGGGCCATTGATTTCTTTTGCAAACTTTTTCTGTTTTGAATTAGTCTCAAGATCTGCACCAGCAACCTCAGCATCTAAACTCGATAGCTTAGGATCAGCCTCTTCTTTAGTGCCCTGTAATGCTGTATTCTGCGAATCTCTGAGAATATCATTGTTGACGTTTTTTTTGCTGTCGCGAGTCATCGTGATGAGATAATTATTGGTCTATTTATTTTCAATAACTATAACATGCGAAGCGAGCTCGATTTTCACAATAACCTCGCCCATATCTTATATCAATCGTGAGGGCCTCTAAGCTGCCATGAGACTTCAAACAATAGTTTATCCAAACCCAAGTTTTGATTATGAATACAGTACCCATTAGCCACCTATCCTTGATTAAGATATCAGGACCAGATGCGCAGACATTCCTACAAGGTCAATTAACCAATGATGTAGCAAAACTTTCGAACTCTTGGCAATACGCTGGCTATTGCAACCCGAAGGGACGGTTACTGGCGCTATTGCAAATATGGCGACAAGAAGAGAACTTCTACGCGCTGATATCCAGCGACCTGGTAGAGGCCACAAGCAAACGCCTACGCATGTACGTGATGCGTAGCAAGGTATCTATTGAAGAACTGGCTGACTGCAAACTAATTGGATTGTTACAGCACAGCTCATTAGCGCCAACCTTAGCGAGGCTCAACTTGCCGCCAGAGGACGCTGCTTGTGAGCAGTCCGAATTGGGAGAATATCGGCATGGTGATTTGATCCAGAACCAAAAAGCCTGTGTGTTGATTATCAACAAACGTGCGCTAATCGTTCACAAAGCTGGAACTGAAGATTCAACTGAACCAAGTTTAGAGACCAATTCCCGATGGTTACAGGCTGACATTAGTGAAGGAGTGCCTCAGGTATGCGCAGCCACCGTCGAGCAGTTTATTCCACAGATGCTCAACTTGGATATACTAGGCGGAGTAAGCTTTAAAAAGGGTTGCTATACAGGTCAAGAAATCGTAGCGCGAATGCATTACCTAGGTAAACTAAAGCAGCGCATGTTTAGTTGCGACATTTCGAATAACATTGGCATAATGGCTGATATTAACGACGTCGCTTTGCCTGAAGCCGGCGATAAAGTTTATTCGGATTCAGCACTCGAAAAAGCGATAGGCACCCTAGTTTCGGTAGATCTTTCAAGTCGTCAAGTGCTCGCCGTGCTCAGACTCAACAGCTTAGAAGACTGTTTACGCCTGAACGCAAACTATCAGTTAAATTTGACGGCGCAGCAAGCCTACAGTATTCCTGAACGGCAGTAGACAAGCAAACTTTAGATTACTAGCCAAACGTATTGCACGATTGGAGATCACCCGCTTGCATTCCTTGCCTGAACCATTTAATTCGTTCTGCTGAGCTACCATGCGTAAATGCTTCTCGCCGTACCGCGCGACCCGCTTGCTTCATTATTCGATCATCACCTACAGCCGCAGCTGCAGACAGTCCCTCCTCTATATCGCCTGGCTCTAGAATACTATTACGATTTTCAGTATGGTTTATCCAAACTCCTGCCAAGCAATCAGCCTGAAGCTCCATACGCACTGACAAGGCATTGGCTTGCGCCTTAGATACCTGGCGTTGTTGGTCGCGCACTTGCCCAGCAACACCGACTAGATTTTGCACATGATGACCCACTTCATGCGCTATCACGTAGGCGAACGCAAAGTCACCAGGCGCGCCCATGCGACGCAGTTCTTCAAGAAAGCTTAGGTCTATGTAAACCTGCTGATCACCGGGGCAATAGAATGGCCCTGACGCGGCAGAACTGGTGCCACAAGCAGATGCCACTCCGTCCTTATATAAAACCAGCGTTGGTGGCTGATAACGTTTTCCCAACTGTTGAAAAACCTCGCTCCAGGTATCCTCTGTTTCAGCCAATATAACCGATACAAATTGACTCGCTTCATCTTGTTGTCCAGATTGATTAGCGGTTTGGCGGCTGCTAGATGGACTTGCCTGCTGGGTTACCGACGACCCACCGGTATTAAGCAATAAACCCAGTAAATTCTGAACATCTTGACCGAAAAATAGCCCGGCTAGCACTACCAGCACCATCGTGCCTCCGCCCAAGGTCTTGCCACGTGAACTCCCTTTGAAGCCGCTTTCGCGACGATCCTCTATATTGCTACTTTTTCTTCTTCCACGCCAGCGCATTGCTAAGCCTCATTTTGATTGTATCTATGAGCTCAGTTAATCAGATTACATTATCCCTGACAAGTTTTAGGTCTATGCTAACGCGGATTGCCGCAGTAAATCACGTAATTCACTTAATTGCTCGACAAGTAATTGAATAGCTTTACGTTCACTGCTTTTTATCGCCGCTCTAGATAGTTGAGCAATCTCTGGGTAACCATACATCCCAGAAGATCCCGCTAGTTTATGCAGGTACTGATGAATTTCAATTAGATTTTCATCACTAATACCAGTGTCCGAATCCGAGGCGTCTGCCGATATCATCAACAGCAACTCAGTGATAACCGTAGACTTATCTAAAAGACTGCTTTTATAGGCATCTCTAAGTTTTTGTATTTTATCCGAATTATCCATCAAACCACTACAAACGTTATATTCAATTTAAAATCAGCCTTCATCAAGCCAGTAGTCGATGAGCCAGAGCAAGTAAATCACCCACATCTACCGGCTTAACCAAAAAGCCATCGCATCCCAATTTATGTGCCCGATCGCGATCTGACTTAACCGAAGATGCGGTCATTACCACGATAGGCGTAAAATCTCCTTTGCCGCGAATTGCTGATACCGCAGAATAACCATCCATCACGGGCATATGTAAATCTAGCAAAACTAAGTCGAAGGTACTTGTCCCCAGCAGTCTCACGGCTTCTGCACCATTTGCTACGCGAGTAACAGTCACGCCTCGCTCTTCCAAAAGCGCGGAAGTCAAACTCGCAATATCGTAGTCATCTTCAGCGAACAGAAAGTGTAGCGGCTCAGCAGCAAGCACATGGGCAGAGATTCCCTCTACAAATTCCGGCAATAACATTGGTGCCGAGACCATGAAACCCACGGTAGTGCCTTCTCCTAAGGTTGACTCAATCGAAAAAGAACCACCAATCATTTCAATAATTTTCGCCGTAATTGTTAGGCCTAAACCGGTTCCCGCTTTACCGCCATTTGGCGCTTGCCAGAAAGGCAGCCTAACCTTTTCGAGATGCTCTGGGCTTATGCCTATACCTGTATCTCTAACAGAAATACGCAGCTCGTCATCCATATGAGCGACCCTAACAATCACCCGCCCTTGATCAGTGAATTTAAGCGCGTTGCCTATTAGATTAACCAAGCATTGGCGCAAGCGGCTATCATCAACTAGCACCAGCAGG
>JBLHMH010000062.1:0-17950 GCA_047621785.1 Polaribacter sp.
TAGCTATTAAAGATCACGACACCCTTGTAAGTGAGCTCTGGCGGGCAGCAATTCAACACCCAGCTTATCTGCGCACTGTTGTTCTTATTTTGGTTTTTCGATCATAACTTATTGACGATAAACTGTGTAATTGTACGCCGGGCGATGACCACTTCGCGGCTAATACCATCAATACAATTATGTCTAAGTCTAGAAAATAAGCGCAACTTAACATGTCCGCCGAACGCGTTCTCTTTTGGTGCAAGCGCTATTTCGTCGTCTCGCGAATGCAACAGCAAACTCGGAATTGCGGCCGTTTCAATAGCCGCTTTAGCGGCTAAACCGGCTTGATAGACTTGGGCAGAGGTGGCCAATGGTATACGCCCTTTATAAATCAACGGGTCGTTTTGGATAGCGCGAATGACCATCTTGTCTGGCGAAATAGAGTCGATGTTCATTTCGTGAATGGTCAGCAGGCGACTTAGTCGCCATGCTCTCTCAAACAAGAATCTGGAGAGAGGTGCGATTGCCTTACTCAGCGACAATTGCCAGCCGGGAACATTATGTCCAACATCAAAAGCCGTACTCACACCGATAAAACCCGCAACTTTGGGCTTAAAGGATTCGTCGGCTTGTAGCGTATCGGCAGCTAAAATCATTAGGCTTGCACCAAACGAATACCCCATCAATACGACTTGTTCGGCCTCGGTTGCCTGGCGACAAATCTCCTCACAGATTCGCTCTACGATCGTTGGATAGGGCCGCACTAAGCAATGTCGCTCGACAGACTCCTCACCATGCCCGTCAAGCTCTAATGAAATCAAGCTGATGCCTACATTTTTGACCATGTGCTGCAAGGCGGCTTGTTGCGATAAGCCGTGGCCACGCAATCCGTGCAGAAAAAAGACCTTGGTCTTCTTGGCGCCTATCTCAAAGGATTTCATGAATCTTTTTTACCATGCGCAGTCAAGCAAAAGCAAGCTCGACTTAAGTCTACCCAGTGCGCCAATCGAATTAAGCAACTTGCTGGTCTTTAACTGCCAAATAGGCGTCATAGGGACCAACAAAATGAGTGATGCTTTTATTATCAATCTCAAAAACCTGAGTTGCCAAGCTACTGACAAATTCTCGATCATGGGTGACAAATATGAGCGTGCCATCAAAGTTGTCCAAGGCTAAATTCAATGACTCAATCGACTCCATATCTAGATGATTAGTAGGCTCGTCCATTACTATGATATTAGGCCGTTGCATCATTATTTTGCCGAACAACATACGACCTTTTTCACCACCAGATAACACTTTTACCGATTTTTTAATATCGTCTTTCGAGAACAACAGCTGACCTAGTACGCCACGCACAAATTGCTCGTCCTCAGCATTTTTGCGCCATTGGTACATCCATTCATAGACCGTCATCTTGTCTTCAAAATCAGCAGCATGGTCTTGCGCGTAATAACCGATTTCGCTGTTTTCAGACCATTTAACGGTACCAGCTTGGGGCGTAACATTAGACAATAAGTTCTGAATCAAAGTGGTTTTACCTGCGCCATTTTGACCAATAATTGCGACTCTTTCACCGACTTCTATATTGAAACTCTGATTTTCATACAGGGTTTCATCGTAGGCCATACAAAGGCCCTCTACTTCAATAGCGTTGCGGAATAACTTTTTATCCTGATTAAATCGGATAAATGGGTTAACTCGACTAGAAGGCTTGATCTCATCCAATTGAATCTTGTCGATCAATCTTGCTCTGGAAGTCGCTTGCTTGGCTTTAGAGGCGTTTGCAGAGAAACGACTTACAAAAGCTTTAAGCTCAGCAATCTGCGCTTTCTTTTTAGAATTCTCGGACTGCATGCGCTCACGAACCATAGTTGCAGCAGTCATATACTCGTCGTAATTACCTGGGAACAGCTTGATGTCTCCATAGTCCAAATCGGCCATATGCGTGCAAACCGAATTCAAAAAATGCCTATCATGCGAGATGATAATCATAGTACTACGTCGTTCTTGCAATACTTTTTCCAGCCATCGAATAGTGTGAATATCCAAATTATTGGTGGGCTCGTCGAGCATTAAAATGTCAGGATCTGAGAACAAAGCCTGCGCTAACAAGACTCTTAGTTTTAATCCAGGAGCCACCTGAGCCATATTGCCTGAATGAAGCTCAATGGGGATTCCGACACCCATCAATAGCTCACCGGCTCGAGACTCGGCGGTATATCCATCCATCTCTGCAAATTCAATCTCTAAATCTGCGACCTTCATACCCTCCTCTTCACTCATTTCAGGCAGGCTATAGATGCGATCTCGCTCTTGCTTAACTTCCCAAAGTTGCTGGTACCCCATGATCACAGTATCCATAACATTGGATTCTTCATAAGCGAATTGGTCCTGATTCAACTTGCCTATTCGTTCGTTTGGACCAATCGAAACACTGCCAGCTGTCGGTTCTAAAAGACCTTCTAAAATACGCATGAAGGTAGATTTACCGCTGCCGTTAGCGCCGATCAAACCGTAGCGGTTGCCATCGCCAAAGTTCACGGAGATATCTTCGAAAAGCGGCTTATCGCCGAATTGCATGGTAATATTTGCGGTAGAAATCATAGTGCTTTAGAGGTTCATCTTGGCCGAGGGCCAGCGTATCAAAAGTTCGAAATTGGGATCGGCGTACTATACCGATTTGTCATGATACTTCAAATAGAAGTACAGACGAAAAAGGCCCGATGTCCCCTCGGAACATCGAGCCCTGTCGGCGCTATTTGGAATCCCAAACGACGCTTGAGTATTGTGCTTAGAACGTCAGTTGAAAACGAACTCGAAATTCATTGCCATCATCATCGTCATTGTTATCTTCGCCGTCGGTATAATTGATGCCTAGGCGAACATTTTTATGCGCATACCAATTTAATCCAACGGTATACGCCGTTGCATCAGTGCGACCTAACTCGATGTCGCTATGATTTCCGTCACCGTCTTCGTAGCGAACCACTGCTTCCCATGCTCCTGCTTTGCCATTTGGATTAACTCGCTTAAAAACACCCTTGCTGTAAGGACGAGACTCGCCGGTAAATATATAACCAGCTTGTACATAGTAGCCGTCTAGGCTATCCGTTCCTAAATCACCATTAGCGTATTCCGCTTGAATATGAAACGACCCAGAAGTTGCCGCAAGCTCTACACCAAATGCATCACTATCTGCAATATCCCGATAAGCCAAACCTAAATGTACCACAGCATTGTCTGACTTTATCGGCGCAATCGTATAACGCGCGGCGAACCCAATTTCATCATCGTTAGAGTCGTCCTGGTCCACCGCAAACGCTGATATTGCGTAAGTTGAATTGCCGCCTAACACGCCGTGCAATTGAACACTCTCCGCTCGCCCAATTGCATATTGCTCGGTAATTGCTGATCTTTCCAAAACGCTGATATCTTTGGAGCTGGTTAGCTCTTCCAAGCCAAATGGCACCTTCTGGTTGCCGATCGTTACGTTAGCCATCTCACCAAATCCGGTATAGCGCAAATAGAGATCCTCAACACCGCCACCATTCACATTGAACTGTGATTTAAATGCCCAGTCCTTAGCAATTTTGCCACTGGCGTAAACTCGGCCGCGACGCAAATCAAAGCCATCTTCATCAGTGACTCCATTTTTCTCAGACTTGTTGTAATCATACATAATACGACCACCGAATTTAAATTCGTAGTCGCCGCTAGTAACCTTCAAACCACCTGCAGTAGATACCTTAGTTTCTGCATTTGCAGTAGCTACGAAACCCAATGTGACAGTAACAAGTGACACCAATAATCTAATTTTCATTTTCATTTTCATTCAACCTCTAGAGCAAGCTGCATCGCACCACTCTTTTCGAAAAACTCTTCAATTGTTTTTAATCTGGTTCAAACATAGGATCGAACCAACGCCATCTTGAAATACTCTTAATTGCTTCAAGATGCTGGCATTCTGCAACGTTTTCGTTACAGTATTATTACAATCGAATCTTCTCGGACTCGAATTAAGTAGGCCATATAGGCATAACTTATTGAGCGCGTGCGAAAACTTCGCGGTTAAACAACTGTGGGCTTAGCCCTATTTCGGGTCTTCCTCAGATTCCTTGCTTGCTTCAGGCTCCGCCACTTCTTTAGCATCCTTGCCCTGATCCTCATCTCGCTTGTGCTTCCATTTTCCGTAAGAAATGACCTCATCGGGGTCACTCTCAACTGTTTGTTCCTTAATGTCGTTTATCATCACCGGGGGCCGTGTCATATCAATGATAGGCTCGCCGTTAATGTCAGTTGTTTTTCTTTTACCACCACAAGCTGCTAGCATCACAGACAAGGCTATAATCATAGTTGTGGTAAATACTTTTTGAGTCATAAAACCGTTTTGACTACTCATTTTCATGGATTGAGTCCAATAATTGTTTTTATATTGACAGAAATAGCCTGTAACACAGCCATCCCAGTGAAAGCCACCTAATCAGATAGCAATAATGCTCTGCACCTTGTTAAGACAAGGCTTTAAGCGTAGCTATCATAACAAAATCACGCCGATTAGAAACAACAGAGCATCGTTATTACGGTTTTTTTATAAATCATAGTTCGGCCGCGCTGTGTTGTCTTTAGCAACAAGTCAAGACTCGCTAAACAGTCTTTTTTGTTGATTCGATAGATTCCTTGTTCTGGCAAGCGATTAATTCGTGAAATTACCGGGCAGTTGGGATTTTATTTGCTTTGTGATCTCCAGTATTAAAGCCAAAACACGTACTTTCTCGCTAATTTATAGATTAAATTATCATCGCATCACTCTGGGCGCGATCATAAGCCTTGGAGAAGTGTTTAATAAGCTATCAATCACCATTACGAGCCGCACAGCGCCGCAAGAAGGGCCTTCGTAACGCTACCTCTTCGATGATTTGGGTAATCACAAAGACTTCTTATTGGACAGTATATTTTAATCAATTGTATCTTTGAGAAACACCGCTGTTGGACTTGCCATTGGCATTTTTCGCTGTACCATTGAGAAAATATTTTTTCTGGTTGTGGTTATGAAACTTGGCGTCGTGATGGACCCTATTAGCTCCATCAACATTAAAAAAGACAGCACTTTCGAAATGCTTTGGCAAGCTCAACTTTTGGGCTGGGAGCTCGTGTATCTGGAGATGGACGATTTATCGGTTGATAATGGTGTTGCCCTAGGTAATACGCGCAGCCTTAAAGTTCATCAAGATGCGAGCCATTGGTTTGATTTGGGTGACGCGGATACAACCAAGCTTGGTGATCTGGACGTAATTCTTATGCGCAAAGATCCACCGTTTGATATGGAGTTTGTATATTCCACCTATATACTCGAATTGGCCGAGCGGCAAGGTTGCCTGGTAGTTAATTCACCTCAAGCCTTACGTGACTGCAATGAAAAAGCTTATTGCGCATGGTTTCCCGAAGTATGTCCTGACACACTAATTACCCGTAGTGAGCCACAGCTACGGGCATTTTTAGCAAAGCATGAAGACATAATTATTAAACCCTTAGACGGTATGGGCGGCACCTCTATTTTTAGGGTGCAAGTAGGCTCTCCGAATATTGGAGTAATTATTGAGACCCTGACTAATTATGGCTCAGAATACGCCATGGCGCAGCGCTTCATCCCTGAGATAACAGAAGGTGATAAACGTATCTTAATGGTGGATGGGCAAGCAGTACCTTATGGTCTGGCGCGTATTCCAACTAAAGGCGAAACTCGCGGCAATCTGGCCGCTGGTGGCAGAGGAGTGGCTATTAAATTAAGCAAACGAGACTTAGAAATCGCCAGTATCGTCGGCCCTGAATTACGTAAACGCAACATCCTTTTTGCGGGCTTGGACGTTATTGGTGACTATCTTACCGAGATTAATGTCACCAGCCCAACCTGCATCAAAGAAATCAATGCGCAGTACGATACCAATATTGCCTTAGACCTTATGCGAGCAATTGAGCAAAAGCTCTCTGATCAAGGCTCGAATTAGACTGTTGTCGACAGAATGAACTCGAGCCTGGATTTACTCAGCGTTACTGCGTTCTTTTCAGCATTGGTTCATACCGTATTAATTCTGGGTATCAGTTTTAAATTGCCTGAGCTTGCTGAAACAGATCACACCGACAACACATTAGATGTGGTGTTGGTGAATAACACAAACAACGAAGTTCCACTGGATGCAAAAACGATATCCAGTAGCAACAATCAAGGCGGCGGTGAAGACGACAAAGAGGCATCCAGCCCAGTACCGTATAAGCCGACTGCAGTCTCGCCTATTGATTCAATTAAACTGACGGCTGAACAGAAAACCATCAATTCGATTTCAACCGATCAGTTAATTACCGGTTCAGGCTCGCAAGTAAGAGTAGAACGAAAAAACCCCAATCAAACCGAGCTGGAATACGAAGTAAAGCGCAAGGGTAGTGACAAAATCACAACCAAATCGGCGCGTGAATTAGAACGAGAACGCTTGATTGCCAAAATAAATCAAAGCATGGAAGACTACAGTAAGCGCCCCAACAGAGAATATCTATCGCCAACCACAGCTCAACATGAGGCCGCCAAGTATTTAGATGATTGGCGAAAAAAAGTTGAGGTTGTAGGCAATACCAACTACCCCTTACAAGCAAAAGCCCGCTCGCTAGCAGGCACCTTGATACTGACAGTTGAAATAAATCGCAATGGAACGATCGCTTCCATCCAAGTTAACAATCCATCACCACATAAAGTATTAAATGACTCCGCGGTTAGATTCGTTCGCGACGCATCACCATTTTCGAGCTTCCCAGATGAAATCGATGCCAACACCGACATTTTGGTAATCACCCGCGCCTTTCATTTTCTTAGTAATAACCGTATGTCTAGCTCAGACGCATCGTCACAGCGTTAGTATGCCAGGGCTCGCAATTCAAACCTTCCTGGCATTCGACGTGGGACTAAAGAGAACCGGCATCGCCTGTGGCCAAACGCACACTAAAACCGCTAATCCTGCAGGCCAGTTGTTGGTAAGTAGGGGACGCATGGATTGGCCCGAAGTTGATAGATTAATACTAGAATGGGAGCCCACAAAAATTATTATTGGTGACCCAAGATCAGATGATCCACAGTTGAAGAAGGTAATTAATCGTCTCAAGAGTCATATCCAACAACAACATAAGATCCCGATTGTTGACGTCGATGAAACACTTAGCACATCCGCAGCAAATGCAAAATTTGACGGTAGACAATACAGCGTTGGACAAAAAACTAAGCTGCGCGACCAATTAGCCGCGTGTCTTATCTTAGAAAGTTATATGTCGACGCTCGACTGAAAGTTATGCCGGCGCATGTCTCTGCCCTGCACTGAGATTTTAGTCGTTAGTAGTAGCATTAAATAAATCAGCGGCGCCCTAGATGGCTGCTGTGTTATTCTTCGCCAAATCGAGTTCGGCCTCGCTAACCTTTTCTGAGAATCAAGCATGCTGCCATTTCAATCGCTAATTTCCGCAAAGCAGTTAACTCCTGAAACACTTGAAAGCATATTCAAGCTCACCGATAAAATGAGTAGAGTCGTTTCGGAAAAGGGACGGTCAAACCTGCTGGACGATAAAATCGTTGCGTTACTCTTCTTTGAACCGAGCTCACGTACAATGCTGAGCTTTCAATCTGCGGCGCAACGTCTCAAAGCCGGTACGGTGTTTGCTCAGAGCGCTAGCTCTACATCGTTCGAGAAAGGCGAAAGTATCGAGGATCTGATTCGAGTAGTGGCCGGTTATTCAGACATCATCGTGATGCGCCATTCGCTGCATGGTAGCGCAGCCATTGCCGCCGATATTAGCGATGTGCCCTTCATAAATGCAGGCGATGGCGGCAACGAGCATCCCACCCAAGCGATTATTGATTCCTATACAATTTACCGGCATAAAGGGCGACTGGATAACCTGAATATAGTGTTTGGCTATGACTCTTTGCAGTCACGTAGTATTCATTCATTGTCGCGCTTATTGGCACAGTACCCAGGTAATACATTTACTTTTATAGGCCCCAAGCAGTTATTTCCTAATGACGCCATGATCGCTGATTTAGAGTCTATGGGGGTCACTTGCTCGGTCGAAGATCGCGCGATTGTCACAGACGGGGTTGATGTTATTTATCTTAATCGGCTACAAGAAGAACGCTTCGCTGATCGACAGTTGTTTGAAGAAAATCGTCGTAAATATCGTTTGCAGCGTCAAGATATTGAGCATAGTGACGCGATTATTTTAGATCCGTTGCCACGAATCGACGAAATTAGCACCGATGTTGATGGCTTAAAGAACGCCCTTTATTTTAAACAGGCCAGTTATGGTGTTCCGGTTAGAATGGCATTGTTAGCGGCGCTACTGGGCAAGGGTTTAGTCTAGCTCGCAGTGGTTCTCGCATAGTGAAAAACCAAACTATTCATTTAAGTCGGCGTGGGTTTTCGCTTGGTGCGTTCGACCTATCGGCTGAAGGCTCCTGCTCTTCTGCGGCTGAAGGCTCTCTCGCAAACTGGCATAAAGGTAAGTCTGTGGTCTTGAGAGAAGCTTGCTTAGAGCAGCTGCTAAAACATTCCTTAGACCTCCAACAATCCGATAAGCTCTATCGCGCAATACTCGATCAGCAGGAATGTGATTCGCTATTGTCCCAGGCGCCGTATCAAACTCGCCTAGACGGTAATTTTGAGTCTTTGGGTTGCGTCTTCAACGAAGCAGATGAGCAAGAAATTGAAACTCTTTTTTTTGATGCTGTCGAGCATGCAAACATCGTCGCTGAAGATTTATGGATGAAGCTTTCATGGCTGTCTTTCCATGATGACGATGCTTCGCTACGATTTCGTTTTTCATTCGGAGTGGATCACCAAGAAGACGTTGCAGCTGACGAAAACAGACAACTACACGCAGCAACTCTGACCGAAGGCATATTCCCAGAGTCTCGACTGATCACCCAAAACAAGGAATTAAATAGCACCCTATCGAAAATTCTTGACTGCCCATCGGTTAAGTTTGTAGAAAGAATTATCTATTTTAATGCGCCCGGCGGCGGTGCCTACCTGCATCACGATCGCGAACGAGGCCATGCCGGAGTAGTGTATGCCCAACTCAGTGGCAATACCATTTGGTTAGCATTGCCTAGACGAGAGCTACAACGAGAAATTTGCGCCTTTATTAACCAATGCAAAACCACAAACGATTGGCCGACTACAATCAGTGATGAGCTGCAAGTTGAGCTCAGCCAACTTTGTGCGCAACAGGGCAAGCTGGCAGAGGCGCTAGAAAGCTTTTGTCACAGTGGTTTAATTCATCTAATTAATGAAACCCAGGCCTTTATTCAACAGCTTATCGCCAATGGGCATAGCCGACTCATCAAAGCCGGCGACTTAATGTTATTACCCCAAGAAAGCGATGCTAAATGCTGCTGGCATAGCGTATTTTGCGCAGATGATGAGCCTGGACAAGCACTCTCTTTTGCCATTCGCGCAGAGAAAACTTAAGCTAGCGAACAATATTCGTTTTCATCAAATGCTGCTTAAATTCGGCTAATACATTTGCTCATGGTCATCTTCTTCAATACTCACATCTGCCAACGTTTCGCCAAACTCAGTCTCTGCGGCGCCCTTACCTTTTAACTTAATCGCTAAGCGTAGATCATTTTCAGATTCAGCATTGTTTATCGCGTCTTCATAGCTGATCAAATCTGCTTCAAAGAGTTGAAACAATGATTGATCAAATGTTTGCATACCCCATTCGGTCGACTTCGCGATCGCCGCTCGAATTTCATCAATCCGATGCCCCTTTATCATATCTGAAATCATCGGGCTATTTATCAGCACTTCCACCGCAGGCACTCGGCCTTCCTTACCTTTGATTGGCAGCAAGCGTTGAGACACCAATCCGTAGAGGTTCATGGACAAGTCCATCGCCAACTGGTCTCTGCGATCAGATGGGAAAAAGTTGAATATCCGGTCCAACGCTTGATAAGAATTATTCGCGTGGAGTGTCGCAATGCAGAGATGGCCTGTTTCAGAAAATGCAATGGCACTGCCCATCGTCTCACGCGTGCGAATTTCACCAATTTGAATCACGTCTGGTGCCTGCCTCATTGCGTTGATCAAAGCGATATCGAATGAATCAGTATCAACCCCCACTTCGCGTTGAGTGATGATCGATTTTTTATGTGTATGTAAATATTCGATCGGATCTTCAATGGTGATGATGTGTTCTTGGGCATTTCGATTTCGATAGTCAACTAACGAAGCCATGGACGTACTCTTACCAGTACCAGTACCGCCCACAAATATCAATAAGCCACGCTTACGCATGATCATCTTTTGTAAAACTTCTGGAATTTTTAATTCTTTGACCGTCGGTATATTGGTCTTAATCGCCCTTAATACCATGCCGACACAATCTTGTTGAACAAAAACATTAACTCGGAAACGACCAATTTTTTTCGGGTGAATGGCAAAGTTACACTCCTTGCATCCCTCAAAAACTCGCCTCTGCTCTTCATTCATTATGCTATAGCAAAGCTCTTGAGATTTTTTCGAGTCTAAGGGATCGCCTGCGATTGGGAAAATCTTTCCGTCAACCTTAAAGCTTGGCGTCGCATTGGCTGTAACGAATAAATCAGATGCGTTTTTCACCGTCATGGCGCGCAGTAAATCAGCCATTTTATACATATTTAACTACCCTTTTATGGTTAGTGCTCAAACGAATATTGCTGTGTCTAACGCAATACGTCTTACAAAAATTTATTTTTATCCACGGCTCTATGACGCGCATCGGTCATACTAATTAGTCGATTACGAACTAATTTTTCCAACGTTTGATCCAAGGTGATCATGCCTTCCGATTTACCGGTTTGAATCATAGAATACATCTGAGCCACCTTATTCTCACGAATTAAATTACGAATCGCAGGTGTGCCTATCATGATCTCATGTGCCGCTATTCGCCCACCATCAACTCGCTTAATCAGGGTTTGCGCAATAACCGCCTGAATCGACTCTGAGAGCATTGAGCGTACCATTGCCTTCTCCTCAGCAGGAAACACATCAACGACTCTATCAATTGTTTTAGCTGCAGAGGTTGTATGCAAGGTTCCTAGCACTAGATGACCCGTTTCGGCAGCCGTCATTGCTAAGCGAATGGTTTCCAAATCTCGTAATTCACCCACCAAAATCACATCCGGATCTTCACGTAGTGCTGAACGCAAGGCATTCTCAAAGCTATGAGTGTCTTCATGCAACTCACGTTGATTGATCAAACACTTTTTACTTTGGTGAACAAATTCAATCGGGTCTTCGACGGTCAGAATGTGCATCCGACTCTGTTCATTGATATGGTCAACCATCGCCGCTAAGGTGGTTGATTTACCCGAACCGGTTGGGCCAGTCACCAACACCAAGCCACGCGGTTTCATTACAATTTCTTTGAATATTTTCGGCGCCTCCAGGTCATCCAGGCTCAATACCACCGACGGGATGGTTCTGAATACCGCTGCAGGACCACGATCCTGATTGAATGCATTCACCCTAAAGCGTGCCACATTGGGTATTTCAAAGGAGAAATCCACTTCAAGATTTTCTTCATAGGTCTTGCGCTGGTTATCATTCATTATGTCAAGAATCATCTTCAACACTATTTCTGCATCCAGTGTTGGCAAATTAATCCGTTTCATATCTCCATCTACACGTATCATCGGAGGCAAGCCTGCTGATAGATGTAAATCGGAAGCTTTATTTTTCTGTGCGAAAGCCAGTAGCTCTGCTATGTCCATACCTTCTCCGAGGGGAATGACCTATAATTAAATACCCTTACAATTAACCGAGTATAACCATAATTTGTGCCAATGAGGAATAGCGAATATGCTTCTAACCAATTACGGGCAGTCCAAGACCGCATACAAGTCGCGGCTAGTAATGCTGGCCGAGAACCCGCGTCGATCACCTTAGTAGGTGCAGCTAAACAAAAAAGCGCTGAATTAGTGGCCGCATTTGGCGATACTGGGCTAAGGGATATAGGTGAAAACTATTTGAGTCAGGGCCTTGAAAAACAAACGCTACTAACTGAAAACAAGTTTGTTTGGCATTTTATCGGCAAAATACAATCGAACAAGACTCAGGATATAGCGCGCCATTTTTCTTGGGTCCACGCAGTTGATCGGCTTAAAATCGCCCGCCGTTTCAATGATCACCTAAACAATAAACCGCCGTTACAGATATTGATTCAAATCGATATAGATGACGAGCCAACTAAAGGTGGAATTCCAGCAAATTTAGCTGCGGAATTTTGTCAACAGATATCCCAATTCTCAAACATAAGATTGCGCGGTTTGATGCTTTTACCCAAAGCTAGGTCGGTTTACGACGAGCAACGAAAACCGTTTGCGCAAGCCCGTGAACTACTAGAACAAGTGAACCAACGTTACGGCTTGGCGATGGACACCCTATCGATGGGCATGTCGAATGACTTGGAGGCAGCAATCAAAGAAGGTAGTACGATGATACGAATCGGCACGGATCTTTTTGGAGCTCGCACAGAATAAGTCAATTGTCCAATTGGCCGCGTAAAACGGGGTTATTGTCCCTGTAAACGCGTCTTGTCTTGCATTTAATAAGTAGCAATTCTAAGCCGCTCTAGTTAATCTCTACTCTTGGCCTCATTACCACTCACTAACAAACTACAATTTCAATCAAATGAACTCAACAATCGGCTTTATTGGCGGCGGCAATATGGCATCCAGCATTATTGGTGGCCTACTAAACAACACAACACAAACTTCGCTTGTCGAAGCATCAGATGTTTGGGTTTTTGACAAAAACGCGCAAGCAACAGATGCCTTAAATGAAAAATTCAATATAAATGTTGCTGGCAGTAATGAGCAACTCGTGGAAAAATGCAAGGTAGTGGTTCTGGCAGTAAAACCGCAAGTATTAAAAGCGGTGTTAACACCACTGGCCAAGGTCTTCTCGCAAAGTCGGCCGCTGGTTATTTCTGTGGTGGCGGGTATTCAAAGCGCAACGATCGAACATTGGCTAGAACAGCAATTAACCATTGTTCGAGTTATGCCAAATACACCCGCCCTGATTGGTGCTGGCGCAAGCGGCTTATATGCTAACGCGCGCGTGACTAGCGAACAAAAAGCACTTACTGACGACTTGGTTGGGTGTATCGGCATTGGGCGCTGGGTGCATAGCGAAGCCGATATCGATTCTGTTACTGCTCTGTCAGGCAGTGGGCCGGCGTATTTCATGCTGTTCATCAAAAGCCTAATCGACGCGGGCACTAAAGCCGGTTTAGATCCTCAAACAGCTAAAGACTTAGCTGTGCAAACAGCCATCGGCGCTGCGCAACTAATTCAGCACAGCGAACATAGCATTAGCACTCTGATCGAAAATGTCACGTCACCCGCTGGCACCACAGAACAAGCCCTGCTGTCATTTGAAAATGATAAACTTTCAGAAATAGTGGCCAATGCATTCGATGCGGCAAAAACTCGGTCGCAGAAGATGGCACTCGAACTAGCTGGCATCTAGTAGATACTCGCCACGGAACTGAACCACACATTTTAAAAACAATCAGTTTGACCCCGTTTATCCAACAATAATTCAATCTCTTTAGCAACAACCCAGACCTAATATGAACTATATCGGCAACGCAAGCACTTATCTGACAGAAACATTATTGGGCCTTGTGCTATATGTGGTCATACTACGGTTTTGGATGCAGTGGGTTAGAGCAAATTTTCGGAATCCTTTTGGCCAATTTGTGATTGCCATTACTAATCCTGCGGTAATCCCTTTGCGTAAGGTAATACCCAGTATTGGTTCTATTGATGCAGCCACGGTGGTACTGGCGCTTGTCATTTCCATTGGGAAAACTTACATTGTAGCAAGCATTTTGGGTCATTCAATTTCGTGGTTAAGTCTTATCGCCTTCTCATTTGGCGAATTGATCCGCTGCAGTATCTATGTTTTTGGCGCTGCAATATTTATTCAAATACTGGCAAGTTGGATTAACCCTCATGGCTATAACCCGATACTTGATATTGCCCGTTCTATTGCAGAGCCGCTAATGGCACCAGCGCGCAAACTATTGCCTCCGATTGGCGGCTTGGATTTATCACCAATGCTGGTATTCATTTTCTTTAAGCTTAGTTTGATTCTTATCGTTGCGCCTATTCAGGCGATAAGATGATGGTCAGGCGATAAGATGACACAATCCCCCGCCAAGCCTCGCAGCCAAGACAATTCTCTGGGAATTGTTGAGCCGCAACTCGCTCATTTTGATACTCCGCTGTTACTAGAGAGCGCAGAGCACCTTGATCAGTACCACTTGGCTTTTGAAACCTATGGCAGATTAAATGCAGATGCCAGTAATGCTATTCTAATTTGTCATGCTCTGAGCGGTAACCACCATGCAGCCGGACGTTACGATGAATCATCTAAAAGCATAGGCTGGTGGGATTCAATGATTGGCCCTGGCAAGCCGATCGACACCGATCACTTTTATGTAGTCTCTAGCAATAATCTTGGAGGCTGCGGTGGCAGTAGCGGTCCGGCCTCAATCAATTCTAAGACTGACAAGCCGTTTGGACCAGATTTTCCGATGATAACGGTTAAAGACTGGGTTGTTGCACAGGCTCGCTTAGCCGATTATTTAGGCATTCAAACATGGGCGGCCGTGGCAGGGGGTAGCCTTGGCGGTATGCAGGTATTGCAATGGAGTATCACTTATCCAGATCGTTTGCGGCATGCTGTAGTGATAGCCGCGGCTGCTAAATTATCGGCACAAAACATTGGTTTTAACGATGTTGCTCGTCAGGCGATTCGTACCGACCCATCGTTCTTTGGTGGCCACTACTACCAGCAAGTCAGTAAGCCTGAACGAGGGCTGCGCATCGCGCGCATGCTTGGGCATATGACCTACTTGTCCGACGACATGATGGCACAAAGATTTGGCCGCAACCTACAGCAAAAACGACAGCTGGATTTCGAGTACCGGCCAGAATTTGAAGTAGAAAGCTATTTACGCTATCAGGGAGAACAATTCGTTAATAACTTTGATGCTAATACTTATCTTTTGATGACCAAGGCCTTGGATTATTTCGACCCCGCCCAAAGCCATGACAGCGCCCTAGCTGAAGCTCTAAAAACGGTGATTGCCGATTTTTTGATTGTTTCGTTTAGCAGTGATTGGAGGTTCTCACCGGAGCGATCTCGAGAAATAGTTCGCGCCCTACACACCAATAATTTAAATGTGAGCTATGCGGAAATCGAATCACCGCACGGTCATGATTCTTTCTTACTAGAATTGGACGACTACTTTAAGGTAGTTCGTGCTTATATGAAAAGAGTCGTAGACCCAAACTGGCGAGCAACTCATCGAGCCGGAGTGTCCAATGGCGAATAAGCACAATACAACCGCGCTGTCTCGTTACGACTTAGCCGTTATTTCAGACTGGATTGCGCCTAATTCGAAGGTGTTGGACTTAGGCTGCGGTAATGGCAGCTTGTTGCAACACTTGCAGCTCAACAAAGGTACCACGGGTTACGGCCTAGAACTTAACCCTGAAATGATTGCAGAATGTATCGACAGAGGCGTAAACGTGATTCAAACTAACCTTGATAAGGGATTAAGTTATTTCGATTCCGACTCATTTGATTACGTTATTCTGTCGTTGACCTTACAGGCGATGCGCAATCCTAAGACATTACTCGAAGAAATGCTTAGAGTCGGCAAGCAGGGCATAGTGACTTTTCCAAACTTCGCTTATTGGCGTAACCGTCTACAGATCGCGATTAACGGTAAGATGCCGGTCAGTGAAGAATTACCGTATAAGTGGTATGACACGCCTAATATTCATTTGTGCACCATTCGCGACTTTAGCAAACTTTGTGAGCAGCTTGGATTTCGCATAGAATCATCAATCGCAGTTCACTCCAACGGTCAAACCAATCTCGGCCTAAAAGCAATGCCCAATCTATTCGGCGAAATTGCTCTCTGTCGCTTTAGCCGCCACTAAGGCGAGCTCTCATCAATTTGGCGAAAGCCTAGGAATTAAATAAACATGAACAATAACGACATACTCCGGCGTCTACGCTTCGCCTTTGATTTATCCAACAAAAATTCAGTAGAGCTGTTCAGCCTAGACCCAAGCTCAAGCGCAAAAATCAGTCAAGCTGCATTTATGCATCGTTTAAGTAAAGACGATGACACCGATTTTGTAGCCTGTTCGGATGCAGAATTGTGTGCTTTTCTGGATGGCTTAATCGTTTCAAAACGTGGTCTAAGAAGCCCCGTTCCAGAACCCGCCACCAAACCCGAAGACTTTCGGATCAGCAAAAATGATATTCTCAAGAAGCTCCGAATCGCCATGGAATACCGAGAAGAGCAAATGTTAGCGACGCTTGAACAAGGTGGATCGACCCTATCCAGTAGTGAGTTGGGCGCGCTTTTTCGTAAGCCGGGTCACAAGCATTACCGCGCCTGCGGCGGGCAAGTATTGAGAAACTTCATCAAGGGTTTGACCTTGCAGCTGCGTGGTGAAGCACCTTCAGAAACCCCTCAAGAAGTTCTTCAAAAAAGCGCTGATTAAGGAGCGTCTGACTAAGCGATCTAAGCAACATTGAAAATAACCATTCTAGTTAACCGAGACCTGCCTGCCCTGTTGGCGCTCAACTATTTATTACCTAGGCTTACTGAACACCGGGTCAGTGTGTTCTACACACACAAGACCCCGGTCAATGATCTACCAACAGCTCTGCAACAGCTGGCGAATTTTGAACGCCAGCTATTGTTAGAAATGGATGTTTCTGACAATAAAAACAAGCTACTTAACTTAGATCAATTGGGGAGGTATACCTGTGCGAACATTACTAAGCTAAATTCTGTAAATAGGATCGATTTTGCGAAGCTGCAACAAACCCAACCGGATCTAATCGTTAGTATCCGACACATGACTATCTTGCAAAAAGATGTCATTAAGTTGCCCAAACTAGGGGTGATAAATCTGCACTCGGGCCTACTTCCCAGTTACCAGGGCGTTATGTCGACCTTTCGAGCTATGTTGAATAAAGAAGCGATGCTAGGATCAACATTACACTTTATTGAAGACCAAACAATAGACAGTGGCGCCATTATTGCTCGGGCACCGGTCGCAATGCACTTCAATAAATCATATTTTTGGAATGTTCTGAATCTCTATGATCAAGGCTGCCAATTAATCCAAAACGCCATCAATAGCCTAGCATCTGAGCAGACTTTGACCAGCATTTGCCAACATGGTCCGGCACGCTACTATAGTTATCCTGTGCAACAAGATTTGGCCGAACTCGCAGCACAAGGATTTAAACTATTTGAGGTCGATGATCTCAATGATTTTAGAATCGGACTAAGCTAAGCAAGGCAAATCATTTCAGTAGTATTAATTTAGCCTCGCTGGTCAGCAATTTTGAATTTTTTTGCCTACGCAGTAACATTCAAGCCTAGCCACTTTCGCTAACACTCTAATCCTGACCACCATGCCTAAGGACACGTCGAAGCTTACTCTTACAAAAAGAGATTCGTCTAAATCCATTCTTCTCAAAGTCGAGGTATGTTTTTTCCTCTCGGGAATGGCATCCCTACTCTATCAAACCGCCTGGATGAGGCAATTATCAGTTGTTTTTGGCACATCCGAATTAGCTGTCGCGGCGGTGTTAACCGCCTATATGGCGGGCCTGGCGTTGGGCGCGGCCCTATCCGCGAAGTATGTTTTCAGAGTTAGTCGCCCATTATTAACTTACGGCTTGCTTGAGGCCGGAATTGCAATAAGTGCTGTTTTGGTTCCAACTCTGCTATTGGGCGCCGGAGCGCTAGCAACCCAGGTTCTCGGTGGCCACGCTTCACCACCGCAGGCCTCCGGATTTGCACAAATGCTATTCTACTTTTTGTCCACGCTTGTCAT
>JBLHMH010000063.1:0-17728 GCA_047621785.1 Polaribacter sp.
ATCCAAGCGGGCTTAACCAGCAATGGCTTACCCGCAGGTTTACACCTAATGACACCTTATCTGGCTGAAGCGAAGTTATTGAATATCGCGCATAAATTTCAGCAAGAAACCGATTGGCACTTAAAAACGCCTCCGAGTCTTGCTAACGTTAGCTCTGCATCTAATGGGGGTGCTTAATGTTTAGCTGGGACCAACGCTGGGAAGTCGTGATCGGCTTAGAAGTGCACACTCAACTGAAAACCAACAGCAAAATATTTTCAGGCAGCTCGACTGCTTATGGCGCAGAACCCAACACACAAGCCAGTGCTGTCGATCTAGCACTGCCGGGGGTATTGCCGGTAATGAACTTAGAAGCCGCCAGATTAGCTATAAAGTTTGGCCTAGCAATTGGCGCACACATCAATAAACGCAATGTCTTTGCACGCAAAAACTATTTCTACCCAGACCTTCCTAAGGGTTACCAAATTTCACAAATGGAATTACCCATTGTGGGTTTTGGTGAAATTGATATCGACACGCCCGATGGAATAAAAACGATCGGCGTAACCCGTGCACATCTTGAAGAAGATGCGGGCAAATCATTACACCAAGACTTTCAGGGTCAAACCGGTATTGATTTGAACCGCGCAGGCACCCCATTGCTGGAGATTGTTTCTGAGCCCGATATGCGTTCTCCCACCGAGGCCGTCGCTTACTTAAGAAAGCTGCACAGCCTAGTACGCTATATCGAAATATGTGATGGCAATATGCAGGAAGGCTCTTTTCGTTGCGATGCCAATGTATCAATACGCCCGCGCGGTCAACAAGAGTTAGGCACCCGTACCGAATTGAAGAACATCAACTCGTTTAAGTTTGTCGAACGAGCGATGGAATATGAAATAGAGCGCCAGATTGATATTTTGGAAGATGGCGGGAAGATCGTTCAAGAGACCCGCTTATATGATTCTGACAAACACGAAACTCGTTCGATGCGCTCAAAAGAAGAAGCGCACGATTATCGCTACTTCCCAGACCCTGATCTACCGCCAATGGTGTTAGACGATAGTTTCATTGAAGAAATTCGGGCTAGCTTGCCGGAACTACCAGAGGCAAGAAAGCATCGCTTTGAAACCGAACTTGGTTTGTCGCCAGAAGACGCAAGCATGCTTACTAGTAGTCGCGAGACCGCCAACTACTTTGAACAAACATTGAAACTGAGCTGTGCCGACAACAAAGTGATTGCTAACTGGATGTTAGGTGAGCTATTCGCCAGTCTGAATAAATCAGATTTAGACATAAGCCAATCACCCATTAGCCCGGCTCAACTTGCGTTGTTATTAGATCGAATCACCGATAACACACTATCTGGCAACACTGCAAAGCAAGTATTTGCTGGTCTGTGGGCTAACGATGGCGAAGTGGATGACATCATCGAAGCCAAGGGACTAAAACAAATTACCGACACCGGCGCCATTGAGAGCATCGTCGATGAGGTGATTTCAAGCTGCTCTGAGCAAGTTCAACAGTATAAAGACGGCAATGAAAAGGTAATCGGCTTCTTAGTCGGCCAGGTTATGCAGAAGTCCAAAGGCAAGGCCAACCCGCAAATGGTCAACCAACTCTTTAAAGAGAAACTAGCATAGTATGCCGCTTACATTTACAGACCTCATGGGCAGCATTAGCCCAGATGATTCAAGCGAAAACGGTAAAAGATGGTCAGTCATCATCCCAGACCAGTGGATGCAAGGTCGAACAAGCTATGGTGGCTTGTCAGCTGCGCTGTGTCTACAAACGGCATTGCTAGACAACCCAAACGTGCCACCAATACGATCAGCACAAATCAACTTTATTGGCCCAACCGGTGGTAAGGTCCAGATGCAGACTAAAATTCTGCGCCAAGGAAAGTCGGTTTGTTATATCGAAGTATTGATGTTTGGCGAAAAAGGCATGGCAACCCACGCCGTTTTTTGCTTCGGCGCAGCCCGAGAGTCTAAATTAAATGCGGTATATACCGCAAAACCTGATATCCCAGACCTGGACGACTTACCCGAATTTTTCCCGCCAGGAAATGCCCCTATTTTCGCTCAACACTTTGAAACAAAGTTAGCCATTGGTGACCCACCAGTTTCAGGATCAACCAAGAACGAATTTTATCTTTGGTGCCGTCACAGTGATCGCCTAGCAAATAATATGGCCGCGCTACTGGCCATCGCCGATATGCCGCCACCCGCAGTATTACCTAAGTTCAAGGAGTTTGCACCGATTAGCTCAATGACCTGGATGCTAAATTTTCTGATTGACGAACCAAAAACACAAGACGGCTGGTGGTTACTTCGATCAGGCGCAGAACACGCGGTAGACGGTTATTCAAGCCAAGACATGCAAGTTTGGAATAGCAATAAAGAACTTGTGATTAGCGGCCTGCAGAATATCGCTGTTTTTTACTAATCGTAGCCAGGGCTAATAAATATTGAAAATAGGGTTGTTTCCTTACCTCTTAATGTAAAAAGGCAAAAGACTGTTCGCATTAAAACGACGCTTAAATTATAATCACCTCCCTAGAAGAGTTATACGCTTGTCGCTCAGCTAGGCAGAAAGAATTAGTAGTACCAGTTATGCGCCCGTAGCTCAGCTGGATAGAGCGCCCGTGGCTCTAAAAAGAGTTGGCTTCGAACTTGGTTCGACGGCGTAGGCAGAAAGAATTAGTAGTACCAGTTATGCGCCCGTAGCTCAGCTGGATAGAGCGCCCGTGGCTCTAAAAAGAGCTGGCTTCGAACTTGGTTCGACGGCGTAGGCAGAAAGAATTAGTAGTACCAGTTATGCGCCCGTAGCTCAGCTGGATAGAGTACCTGGCTTCGAACCAGGTGGTCGGGGGTTCGAATCCCTCCGGGCGCACCATTAAACAACCCACCTCTTTTGGTGGGTTTTTTTTGGTGCAAACCTTATGGTTCGTTATTTTCCCAAGAACGAAGTTGAATAGCCGCAGGCGGTCCGAAGGGCGAGGCCGAAAGGTCGGTCCCAGCAGGATGCGCCGAGTACAATTTCGTCAGGAACAAATTTGCCGATTTCCTGACGCCTACGTTCCAACACACTGAACTGGTCTTGAAGAATCTCTCAACTTTAGCTGAAATGGGATCCGTGCGATTGGCTTTCAGATTAGTGAATAAATAGTTAGTTGAACACTTCAATAACATTTTTCTAGGGAGCTTAAAATCGATCTACGCGTCTTATTAGTTTTGCGCATTTAGGATAAATTCCGTCTGTCTTTTTCAACTATAATCTCAGCCAACCCCCATCATGATTAAATAAATGCAGCCTATCTCTGAAAAAACCTTAGCGAACTGGCGAGCCAGCATCAAGCTTGCTCGTTGCGAGCATCAGCACGCTCTGCTTAAAAATTTGGATCGCATTAAGGCCAACAAAGCGACAAAAGAAATTGCAGCTTTTGAATCAAAGCTAGAAAAGTCCTGCGCTCAAGTTACACGCTACAAGGCACTGGTTCCTAAAATTGTATTCCCTGAATCGCTGCCTATCAGTCAACGCAAGGCAGAGATAGCAAATTTAATTGAGAACAATCAGATCCTAATTCTTGCGGGTGAAACGGGTTCAGGAAAAACCACACAACTACCTAAAATTTGTTTAGAGCTTGGCTATGGTTGCCGTGGTTTAATTGGTCATACCCAGCCTCGGCGGATAGCAGCGCGCACGGTAGCAGACCGTATTGCGAGCGAGCTCAAAACCAAACTCGGTGATACTGTAGGCTATCAAGTCCGGTTTAAGGATGTCTCGAGTAAGAATACTCAAATAAAGCTGATGACTGACGGGGTTCTACTCGCCGAATTTCAGCGTGATCGATTCCTAAGTAAGTATGAGGTCATCATTATTGATGAGGCGCATGAGCGCAGCCTCAATATAGATTTTTTATTAGGTCTGCTAAAGCCTCTGTGCCTGAAGCGCCCCGATTTAAAGGTAATAATTACCTCTGCTACCATCGACTTAGACAAATTCGCAAAGCATTTTTCGATTGATAAAAAGCCAGCGCCTGTTTTAGAGGTTTCAGGTCGCACCTTTCCAGTGCAAACGATATATCAGGCGCCTACTGAAAATGACGGCTCTCTTTCAGAACTGATATGCGCTAGTGTCAAAACCATCATTCGCAATGAGGCCAAGGGGCTCTATCAGACAAGTGGCGACATCTTGGTTTTTTGTGCGGGAGAACGTGAGATTCGTAGCGCGGCTCAAGCATTGCGACAAGCCCAGCTCCCTGTTGAAGTTCTACCTCTGTATTCGCGTTTAAGCGTCGCTGAACAAAACAAAGTCTTCCAATCAACACATCAGCGTAAGGTTGTTTTAGCGACAAATGTTGCTGAAACATCCATCACCGTGCCTGGCATTGCCTACGTGATAGACCCTGGCTTAGCTCGAATATCACGATACAGCTTTCGATCTAAAATACAGCGGCTACCGATAGAAGCGATATCACAAGCGAGTGCCAATCAACGCAAGGGGCGATGTGGTCGAGTACGCAACGGCGTTTGTATTAGACTCTATTGTGAGGAGGACTTTATAGCGCGTGAGAAATTCACCCCCGCAGAGATTTTAAGAAGCAATTTGGCATCTGTTATCCTGAAAATGCTAAGGCTCGGAATCAAGCACATCGAAAATTTTGAATTTATCGACAAACCCGATTCGCGGCTTTTGAATGACGGCTATAAATTACTACAAGAGCTGGGAGCAATTGGTAACAGCCCTGTACAAAGCCCTAAGTCAGATAGATCTAATAGCTATACGCTAACAAAAATCGGCCAGCAAATGAGCGATCTACCTATAGACCCTCGTTATGCACGGATTTTGGTTTCCGCCCAGCAAAGTAACTGCCTACGTGATGCTTTAGTTTTAGTGAGCGTGCTAAGCATACAAGACCCTCGAGAGCGTCCAGCCGACAAACAGCAGTCAGCTGATCAATCACATCGCCTATTGCAGCACCCCCTATCTGACTTTTATTCCTACTTACACTTATGGCAGGCAATCAACAATGGTCGCGAAGAGTTAAGTAACGCCGCATTTAAAAAACACTGTTTAAAGCAGTATTGGTCAGTAGCGCGAATCTTCGAATGGCGAGAACTGTATCGTCAGCTATCTGGTATATGTCGAGACTTGGGCTGGAAAACCGAAAGATGGGTAAAGATTAAGTTTCCTGAACAGCAAGAAGGTAAACCAGGCAAGGCAGACCAAAAAAAGGTTGAGCTGTTTGATGGGCGCTATGAATCCATTCATCGGTCTTTACTAAGCGGGTTAGCGAGCAACGTCGCGACCAAAGATGTTGATGATCAGTACATTGCCACGCGCACCCGCAAGGTACAGCTATTTCCCTCTTCATCACAAGCTAAGCGTAAACCGAAATGGTTAGTCGCCGCTGAATTTATGGAGACGTCACGAGTATTCATGCTCACCGTGGCGCAAATAAAACCGGAATGGTTGATTGAATCTGCCCGCCACTTATGTCGCTATAGCTATAGCGACCCGTCTTACCACGCCCGATCAGGAACAGTTAAAGCACTGCGTAAAACAGTTCTCTACGGCTTAACGCTCAGAGATAAAGAAAGTGTTAACTATGGGCCGATAAACCCACGTGAAGCTCATCAGATTTTTATTCAGAGCGGCTTAGTCGAAGCTCGATTACAGACTCAACAAAAACTCCCAGACAACAGTTTTTTGATTCACAATCAAAAACTGGTCAGCGACATTGAAAAACTAGAGACAAAGACTCGCCGCAGGAACTTATTAGTCGACGAGCAGATTATTCGCGATTTCTATGAGCAACGTGTTGCCCCTGCCATAAACAATCGTGCAAGTTTTGAAAAGTGGCTTAGCTCAGAAAAAAATGAAAATCTGAAACTAAAATCAGCGGAGCTACTGCTAACCGATATTGATGAACAAGAAGTAGCGCAATTTCCAGACCAAATTGAAGTTCATGGCAAAACAATAGCCATCATCTATCGATTCAACCCGGGCAAGGAGGCTGATGGTGTGACTATGGTAGTGCCGATATCGGTACTTGCGCCCTTCCCTGATCACATCGGAGATTGGCTGGTCCCAGGCTTACTGAAAGAGAAGTGCATTGCTCTAATTCGATCACTACCCAAACCAATTAGGAGAAATTTTGCACCCGCTGCTGACACCGTTGATCGCATAATGCCTTTACTGGATATACAAAACAAAGCTCTACACCAGCAATTTAGCGACTGTTTATATCGTCAAACCGGCGTGCTTGTTACGCCGGATGATTTTGATCTCAGCAAATTGGATAACTATTATCGTATGAACTATCGGGTTCTTGATACGGATGGTTCCTTGGTGGATGAGAGCCGCAATCTGGCTGACTTAAAGCAAGCTTATGCCGACGCGGTTCAACAAAGCGTACATGCCGACCATTCTCCAGCGCGTTCTAAATTCGAACGTCATGGATTGCAGAATTGGAATTTTGACGAATTGCCAGAAACCATTGAATATCAACATCAAGGTATGACGGTACGAGCCTTTCCAATGCTTAAAATAGTGGATGACGGAAGCATATCGCTGCTGATTCACGATGACCAAACAATCGCTAATTATCAAACACAACTGGCTGTCCTGGCGTTGGCACAGACCACGCTAGCCAATAGCACTCAGAAACAGAGCCACCGGTATTTAGAAAAAGAGCTTTTTTCAACTAATGGTAAATCTGACAAAAAGACAGCGGGTTTAGGCGCCTTAGCCACCCAACTCAAATCAGTCTCGCTTACCAAACCAGCAGCACTAAAGGCTCAATGGGCAGATGAGCTAATATCAGCCGCGTTACAGCATTGCTGTTTCGAAAACCAATTGCAAACAGTTCGAACTGCCAATCAATTTGAAAAAAGCTTAGCGAGTGGCGGCAAGCTTTGGGTCCCCACGGCCATCGAACTTGAGGCCGCGGCTATTACCGCTTTTGAAATCAGAGATAATGTTTTACATAAGATTAGCGGTATTAAGGCAGACTCAATAGAAGTGGACGCTGCTTTGGAAGACATGAAGGCGCAAATATACCGATTATTTGATCCTACATTTTTACGCTTCACGTCACTCGCTCAATTGCGGCAATACCCTCGCTACTTAAAGGCAGTAGAAAGTAGATTAGTAAAACCTGCTATTGGTAATCAGCAAAGCCTATTCGAGTTTCAAACCCAATTTGACCAACGAGTGAATGACTTACTCAGCGGAACCGACCTTGGTTTAGATTTTGCTTACACGCTAGAACCTGCGCTTAGAGAGTTCGCTATTCTTTTGGAAGAATGGCGTGTATCGCTTTTTGCCCAACAACTTCGAACTCAATTACCGGTATCTGAAAAACGCTTAACAAAAGCCTGGCAAGCGTTGACTGCGTAAGCAGCTCTTACTCTGATGCAATTACTAGGTAAGGCCTAAGTACTAAAACCCAATGCACGCTCTATTAATTTTGGTAAAGCCCTATTCCTATGGTAGTTTTCAGAGATGTCTAATCCGATCCCTAACAATCAATCATCTATTGTCGCTATTATTCTATCCGGGGGCGCCGGACGTCGCTTTGGTGGTCTGGACAAAGGATTACAGAATTATAAAAACAAGCCTTTGATTGAGCATGTAATAGACGCCCTGCAAGGACAAGTAGACTCATTTATTCTCTGCGTTAATCGTAATCAAGAGAGCTACCTTAAGTACGGTTGTGCTTTGGTAGAGGACATTGAACATAGGCCCGCCAGGGTTGAAGGGGCTTCGCATAACGGGGCTTCTTTTAACGGGCCTATGGCAGGAGTAAATGCAGCAGCAAATTTTATTGAAAACTCTGGCTTAGGCGAGACTGCTAGCCACGTTTTATTGTGTAGTTGTGATTCACCGGCCTTGCCAGAAAACTATGTGTGCAAGCTGCTTGAGCAGCTCAGCGGTAGCGGCAAATCTATTGCGGTGGTGCACGATGGTGAACGCAGACAAAATCTGCATAGCTTGATTAAAATCGCTGCGCTGCCTTCCTTGGCCAAGTATTATTGCGCTGGCGGCAGAGCCATGCATCGTTGGTATCAAGAGGTTGGTGTGGTGGACGTAGACTTCTCGGATCGACCCGAAGCCTTTCTGAATATAAATTCACCCGAACAACTTAAACAGCGAATTACTTAATCAGAACTGCGTAACTACTGGGCCTCATCCCAATTACCAATATCCTTAGCGGAACCCTCACCGCCAGGTGCCCCGTCTGCGCCAAAACTCCATACATCGAAGCTGTTTGGATTTCTCTGTCCCGGATTCAAGTATTGATACTCGTTATCCCAAGGATCCTTCGGCTTCTTTGACAAATAACCGCGCCAATTACTTTTGCCACCTGGGTTGCTTACTAATGCATTTATACCTTCTGCGGTACTGGGGTAGGCAAAATTATCAAGTTTATAGAGCGCTAACTGCCCGGCTATTGCACGCACGTCAGCGCCGGCTTTTACCTGTAATGCTTGGTCTTGGCGGCCTAAAATATTGGGCAGAATCATGGTTGCAAGTAAGCCAATAATGACTACTACAACCATGATCTCGATTAAGGTAAATCCCGATTGTTTACGGATATTTTTATTATACATACTGGTTCCTAAAATTATTTAATTTGCTATTACTACAGTTGTGAACTAACTGAGAACTGCATTTAGATCAAAAATGGGCAGCAGTATCGCCAGCACAATAACCAGCACAGCTAAACCCATCACTAAAATCATGACAGGCTCAAATAGACCTACCATCATTGAAATTCGTGTCTCCATTTCACTCTCGGTCGCAGAGGCGGCTTTCTCCAACATGTGATCAAGCTTACCGCTATTTTCACCACTGGCCACCATCTGAACTAGTAATGGCGGAAAGTTACCACTGCGGTCAAGAGCACGACTAATTGAAATACCCTGAGCTACTTCTTCGGCGGCGTATTTCAAATCATTTTGCAGCACCACATTACTCAATACACCCTCGCTGGCGCGCATTGACGCAAGTATAGGCACACCACTGCCCACCATAATCGCTAGAGTACGCGCCATTCTTGCTGCGTTGATATTACGCGACATACGTTTTATCCCAAACGTGTTTAGGTATTGGGTATGAAGCCACAATTTTGGTTTTTCTTGCTTGAATAGATACGAGCAGAAAAACCCAACAGCAATCATTAGCACCAGCATCACTAAGCCATAACTTTGCAAAAGCTCGCTCATTTTGATCAGAGCACGGGTTAGAAATGGCAGTTGTTGGCCGGTATCTTCAAATACTTTAACTACCTTGGGAACCACGAATGCGACCAGCGCCACTACTATCGATACCGAGGCAAAGGTTAGAAACAAAGGATAGATAAGCGCAACACTAATACGTTGTTGTACGCCATGGCGGGTCTCTAGGTAGTCCGCCAGGCGCTCAAGGACGTCATCTAGGGTGCCCGATTGCTCACCAGCAGAAACTGACGCTCGATATATCTCAGGGAAACTGCGGGGATATAAGGCAACAGCATCAGACAAGGAATAACCTTCTGTTACCAAGGCGCGGATATCACTCATTACCGACTTAACTTTATGACCTTCAGACTGCTTAATCATTGCGCTAAGGGTTTCTTCAACGGTCATCCCTGAATCTAATAAGGTGGCCATTTGTCGGGTTAAAATCGACAATTCATTAGGCTTTATTTTTATTTTGCGAGATTGATTGCCCTTGGTCTGCGACTGATCTGCGGCGCTTTGAGAAACCGGCTTCACTTCAAGAGGAATTAAACCCTGGGCACGTAACTCACTGCGTACTTGCTTTACATGGTCGCCGTTGGTAACACCTTTAACGGTTTTCCCTTTTGCGTCTAGTGCTTGGTATTCAAAGGCGGCCATTAGCGTTCAGTACTCGGTTTACGACTGAGTAACACGGAATACTTCATCTACTGTAGTATCACCAGCAATCACTCGGTCAAAACCACTGTGCATCAGGCTTTGAGAGGTTTTGCGTGCTTGCGTTGTGAGTTGATCTTCTGATGCTTGGTCATGAATTAACCTACGCATACCCTGATTCATTTCGACTAATTCGTAAATACCAAGGCGCCCACGATAACCGATCTGATCGCAAGCAACGCAGCCTTTCGATCTAAATATCTGTTGATCAGAATCAAGCTTTAGTAATTCGATCTCGCTGGCATCTGGCTCATATGCCTCTTTGCAATCAGGGCATAGACGACGAACTAAGCGTTGAGCTAAAACACCCACTAAACTCGACGCGATCAAAAATGGTTCAACGCCCATATCAACCAAGCGAGTAACTGCGCCTACTGCGGTATTAGTGTGCAAGGTCGACAGCACTAGATGACCAGTCAAACTTGCCTGCACCGAAATCTCCGCGGTTTCCAAATCTCGAATCTCACCGACCAAAACTACGTCGGGATCTTGACGCAAAATTGAGCGAAGCCCACTAGCAAAAGTGAGACCAATTTTAGGGTTCATCTGGGTTTGCCCAACCCCATTCAGATCGTACTCAACAGGATCTTCGACCGTAAGTATGTTTAACTTCTTTCGATCCAATTTGTGAAGACCGGAATAGAGAGTGGTGGTTTTACCTGAACCGGTTGGCCCGGTTACCAGTAATATTCCATTTGGTTTATTAATCAGACTTTCAAAAACGCTTAGTATTGCGCTAGGCATGCCAAGTTTTTGCAAATCTAACCTGGCACTTTGTTTATCCAATAGACGCATTACAATGCGCTCGCCATGTTGAGTTGGAAGAGTTGAAACACGCACGTCAACTGGGTGCTCGGCCACTCGCAACGACATCCGGCCGTCTTGGGGTAGTCGCTTTTCGGCGATATCGAGCTTTGACATAACTTTTATTCGTGACACTAAAGCACCATGCAGCTCACGCCGCGGTGACAAAATGTCGCGTAACACTCCGTCAACTCTAAAGCGAACGACTGACTCATCTTCAAAGGCTTCTAAATGTATGTCAGACGCGTTCTCACGTATCGCCTGGGTAAGCAAGGCGTTGATCAAGCGAATAATGGGGGCATCACCATCGGCTTCCAAGAGGTCAGTGGTCTGTGGCATCTCGTGAGCTAGGCGCTCAAGATCCATACCACCATCGCCCATGTCGTCCATCAGCTGAGTTGCTTGACTGCCGCCAGTGTCATACACCGTTCGCATTTGCTCGTCGAACTCCGTAGGCCCGAGCTTGCTTAGCACTAGAGTACAGTTGAGGCGGCGCTTTAACTCAGATAACACCACTAACTTAGGTGTTTGAATACAAATTACCGTTGCAGATTCTGGGCTATCTTGTACAACTAAAACATTGTGTTTTTTAGCATAAGAATAAGGAATCAGGTCCACGGAACGGACTTGTGGCACATTGACGGCGGGATCAGACATAACAGAGAACCTTAATTCTGATCATTGATTGATTCGTCATCCAACTTGTCTGCTGTTTTTCTAGCAGATTCAGCATCACCGACCTTGCGGTCCCAAACAATAGGCTCGGAAATTATCGGCCCTTGCTCCTTCACATCTTGAAGAGCACCATCGGTTTTAAATTCATCGCTGCTATCATCATCGTCTTCCGAATCAGCGGCTTCACGCTCTTTTGTGCGCTTGTTTTGAAAAAGCGCACCTAAGCCATAACGTTTTTTACCATTCTTCGCTTCATCAGATAGCTCGCTTCGTCTTTCGCTGCTGACCACCCCATCCCCAATCACATTCTCGTACTCGTCTAGTACCGGCGGTGCGGAATCTTCGATCAGAAAATTCGAGCTTTGCGTTCTAGAAATTTTGCTATCGCGTCGAACTTCTTCATATTTTATTTTACTGAACTTAGCTAAGTCATCGGCATTGCGAATAATTCGAGGTTTAAGAAAAACCATCAAATTGCGTTTCACCGCCGTTTTCGAGCTACTTCTAAACAGGGCGCCAATAATCGGAATCTTGCCAAGAATTGGCACACGATTCACAGTATCAACAACGTCGTCCTGAATCAATCCACCCAATACGATAACCTGTCCGTCATCCACCTGTACTGTGGCTTGTATTGACCGGCGGTTAGTAATTAAGTCAGCCTGGCCTGCTACCGCAGTTTTAGCAACGCTAGAAATTTCTTGTAAGACTTCAAGCTGAATCGTATTGCCATCACTGATTTGCGGCTTGATTTTGAGTTTAATACCAACATCTTTTCGCTCAATAGACTGAAAACTACTGCCGATGGAATTACTTTGGGAGCCGTCAGCATTGTTAGTGACACTATTGCCCTGGCCATTATTAAACCGCCCTGTCACAAAGGGTACTTCTTGACCCACAATGATCTCTGCTTCTTCGTTATCGAGTGTCAGAATTGTTGGCGTCGATAGAATATTACTATTAGTGTCAGCGCGTAAGGCATTTATCACCACATCTAGTTGATATTTTTCGAAATCCAGCAAAGAGTAATTTAAACCGCCGGTCCCTAACTCAAATGCAGTATTAACCGCAGCCGTGCCTAGTACCTGATTACGATTATCTCGACTGACTATGTTGCCTCTGCCCCCAGTCGCGGCTGTTTCGCCCACTGCTGCAGTAGCGCCAAATGGGCCACCAGCGCCCCAAGTAACACCTAGATTTGCGGCTTGATCCAGCGACACTTCGGCAATAATGGTTTCAACGAATACTTGCTCACGACGTACGTCGAGCTTTTCAATTACATCACGCATGGTCTGTAATTGACTACCACTGGCTTTTACGATCAGGGCATTAGTCGCTTCATCTGCCTGTAGAGATGGCGCTACAGCGCTGCCTGCTGGTGCTCCATTAACCTTTGTAAGATCGTTCAAGACGCTTACTAAGTCTTCAGCTTTTGCGTGCTTTAAATAGATAACATTAATATTAGCATCAAGTTTTCGCTCAATATCCAATTGATCAATTAAAGCATTTAGCGTCTGAAATTCATCATCGGTAGCATTAATAACCAACGCCCCAATAGAATCAAACGCCTGGATCGAAACCTTAGTTGCTGAACCCGCTGGCTTAGGGTCAGCATTCGAAGCGACAATTTGGGTTAGCGTGGCAGCAAGCTCGCTGGCTTTGGTCTTTTCGAGATAGACCACGTGCACACTTGAGCGTTTATCAGGCACATCAATACGCTTTATGATCTTCAATACACGTTGAATATTAGCTGCAGTATCGGTAATGACCACGCTATTTGAAGGCACGTGCGGTGCAAAGTGACTTGTTGGCGGAATCAACGGTCGAACTATAGGTACCAGCTCCTGCACGCCTGCGTATTGCAGCTGAATTATTTGAGTGATCTGCGTGTCGTTGGTTCTATCTGTCGGTTCAAACTCAGTGGGGGTTGGACGCTGCTTGATCACATTACTCGGCAATACCTTGATCACGCTGCCAGAGTCTACTGTGGCAAAATTATGCACTTCGAGAATAGACAAAAACACATCGTATAGTTGATCTGGGTCTAGCGACGCACCTGAAATCACCGACACTTTGCCTTTGACCCGAGGGTCCACCACAAAGTTTTTACCACTAACTTCAGCGACGGTGTTTATCAGCACACGAATATCCACGTCCTGCAGATTAAGCGTGATCTTTGCCTTCCCTTTCTCGCCAGGGATAACTGGTTTTTTAGTTTGCGCCTGCAAGCTCACAGAGGTAAATGCAATCAACGCGGTTGCTAAACTCAATACACCACGGCGAAATATTTTTCGAAAAAGATGATTGGATCTTTGTGCGCGCTGAACATTGCGCAGCTCTCTTTTAATAAGCACTGCTTCGACGTTTGTTCTTCGCGCGCTGATATGCACAGTTTCTAACGTTGATCTCTTCAATTTATTATTCTGGCCTTTTCGGCATCCCCAAAAATTCTACCAAGCAATTTTTCAAACACGTCTGCAAGGTAATGACAATTTAAAATCCGTCGCTCGTAAGCGGCAAATAGTTTCGCTAGCAAAAACCGGATCTATGGCAGGCCCACAAAAAAAAAGATCCTCGCTGGTGACTAAATCTAACTGAACAATTCATCTAACCCAGTAAAATGAAGTTGTCTTAAAAATAGTATTATATGTTATCGCGACATCATACGGAAAAGTTAGGAATCTGACCACGAGTAAAGTGGTTTCTTGAAAGTACCTCCAAAGATAATTAATTTTTGTGAGCCCAAGAAAGTATCACAGGCGGTAGCGCATCTATACAGGTGCCTTTGAATCTAACTAAGCGCATCTTAATGTATAGCAATCGACTTTGATCATAAGCATTGCCTATGATTAATTTAAATGGTCCTTTATAAAGTCATGTACCTGATCAATATTATTATTTAACACTTGATAGCGCTCTTCACGACTGAACAAATCCAGCATGCTTGGTGGCAATTTTGGTGTTTCGATTTTCGTTGGGCCGTCGATTTCGCCAGCCCTGATAATTGCCTCGGGAAACTTGGCCGGATGAGCCGTGGCTAAACAGATCATCGGCGTATCTTTGTTAGCACGTTTAGCACGAGCGGCTGCCAATCCAATCGCAGAATGTGGATCAAGTAGGTAGTCACTAGAATGGTAAACCTGCTTTATAAGTCTCAACATTGCCTCGTCATCCAGTCGAAAACTTGAAAATAGCTCCCGTGCCTTGGTAAGCGCTTGGTCATTTAAGCGTAATTCCCCTCCACTCTCAAACGAAGCCATTAGAGAATTAATTTCACTCCCATCGCGTTGATAGAGATCAAATAATAGTCGTTCAAAATTACTAGACACCATAATGTCCATACTCGGTGACAATGAATACTGTAATTCTTGCTTACTATGGTCATTAGCGCTTATGCAGCGATGCAGTATATCGTTCGCATTGGTAGCAATTATAAGCTGCTCGATTGGCAGCCCCATACCTCGGGCTAGGTATGCGGCGAAAATGTCTCCAAAATTACCGGTTGGCACGGAATAAGAAACTGCGCGATGCGGTCCACCAAGCGCCAGCGCCGAATAAAAATAGTAAACTATTTGAGCCATGATGCGAGCCCAATTAATTGAGTTCACTGCAACCAATTGACGACCGTCAGGCAGAAAGGACTGATCACGAAAACTAGCCTTGACCATGTTTTGACAATCGTCAAAATTGCCTTCTAAGGCAATATTGAACACATTATCCGCGATCACCGTTGTCATTTGACGGCGCTGTACGTCTGACACGCGCTGATGAGGGTGTAAAATGAAAATATCGATATTCTCGCATCGTCGACATCCCTCGATGGCAGCCGAGCCGGTATCTCCAGAAGTGGCACCTAAGACAACAACTTTTTGTTGGCGTTTAGCTAAAATAAAGTCGAGCAAATGACCGAGAAACTGAAGGGCAAAATCTTTAAACGCGAGGGTCGGCCCTTGAAACAGTTCCAACACCCACTCATTGTGTCCGGTCTGCACTAACGGAGCGATCGCGTCGTGCCTAAATTGCGAATACGCCTTATCGATGATAAGTTTCAGATCTGCATCAGCGATTTCGCCATCGATAAACGGCTGAATGATATTAAAAGCCAATTGCTGATAACTTAAACCAGCCCAAGAGGCAATTTCGGACTGGGAAAACTTAGGCAACGTTTCTGGTACATATAGACCGCCATCGCTGGCTAAGCCAGCTAGAACTACTTCTTCAAAACTGAGGACTGGGGCATCGCCGCGAGTACTAATATATTTCATATTTTATTAACCTTGACTAAGGACCCGCGAGGGGCGTTTAATCCAAATGCTCCACCCGAATAGAAGTAACGCTATCACAGACGTCAGGCATCGCTTCAATCTGCTCGATTGCATTATTCAATTGAGCTTCGAGAGTTCGCTGAGTAATGAAAATCACCGATACGCGCGACTCATTCCTTGCAGGTTCTTTTTGTGTAATCGCTTCGATGCTGATGTTAAGCTGGGCAAAAATAGTGGATAACTTAGACATCACGCCTGGCACATCGTTAACGTCTATGCGTAGATAGTAAGCGCTATTAATTTCATCAGCCGTTTTCACTCGTATTTCTGCAATGCTATCGGCTTGAAAACCCATATGAGGCACTCTAGCGCTAGGCTCTGCATTTAGAGTTCGGGCAATATCAACGATATCGGCAACGATCGCAGATGCGGTTGGTTCGGCGCCTGCCCCTGCTCCGTAGTGCAAAGTAGTACCAACAGCATCGCCTTTAACCAAGACTGCGTTCATGACCCCTTCGACGTGCGCGATAAGTCGCTTTCTGGGAATTAATGTGGGGTGGACACGCAGCTCTAGCTCATCTTCACCCGAGTCGCCTTGCACTAGTTTCGCGATTCCTAAATGCTTGATTCGGTAGCCTAGTTCACGCGCATAAGAAACGTCGCGCAAATCAAGTGAGGATATACCTTCGGTCACCACTTTCTCAAACTGCAAGGGCGTGCCAAATGCTAATGAAGCCAATATGGTCAGCTTATGCGCGGCGTCAATCCCTTCAACATCAAACGTCGGGTCAGCTTCGGCGTAACCAAGCTCTTGTGCTTCGGCCAATACGTCAGCAAAGGTTCGACCTTTATCGCGCATTTCAGTCAGAATAAAATTGCCTGTGCCATTAATTATTCCGGCCACCATTTGAATTTTATTTGCAGACATTCCTTCGCGAATACTTTTTATGATACTGATTCCACCAGCAACGGCAGCTTCAAATAATACGCAGACGCCCTGTGCCTCGGCAGCTGCAAAAATCTCATTACCATGCAGAGCTATGAGCGCTTTATTGGCTGTCACAATATGCTTGCCTTGAGCAATCGCATGCAGAATAAGTTCCCTTGCCAGAGTTTCGCCACCGATTGTTTCAACAATGACATCAATCTCTGGGTTGTTCACTACCGCATAAGGGTCTGTGCCTAGCTCAATCTCACCACAGTCACAAATTCTCTGCGCGCCTATATCTCTAACCGATGCCATAATCACCTGTATTGGGCGGCCGACGCGGCGTTGAATCTCTGCGGCATTGCGTTGCAGAACATTTGCAGTACCACCACCGACAGTTCCGAGACCTAGGATCCCAACTTTAATTGAGTTCATGATTTAGTTATATCTCTATCAAGCTTAATTCTCTCGGGATGCAACATCATTGACTTAATGCTACGTGTGGCTTGCCGAATTCGATGTTCGTTTTCGATTAATCCAAAACGCACGTAGTCGTCCCCATAATCACCAAAACCAATTCCTGGTGATACCGCGACTTTCGCTTCTTTAAGCAAGACCTTACTGAATTCCATGGAGCCCAACTCTAAGAACTGATCTGGTATTTTCGCCCACACAAACATCGTTGCCTTGGGTTTTTCAACTGGCCAACCGGCGGCGGCGAGGCCATCACATAAAACGTCACGACGTTTTTCATACATAAGCCTAATGTCTTCAATCCAACCTTTTGCTTCTGGTGCTTCTAGTGCATAAATAGAGGCGATTTGAATTGGAGTAAACATACCATAGTCTAAATACGACTTCATTCTAGCCAATGCCGCTATGAGTTTTGGATTGCCAACCAAAAAACCGACACGCCAACCAGGCATATTGTAGCTCTTGGACAAACTAAACGACTCAACAGCGATGTCTTTCGCGCCGGGCACTTGCATAATCGAAGGTGCGACATAACCGTCAAACACGATATCTGCATAGGCTAAATCCTGGATAACCCAAAACTTATGCTCCAACGCCATCTCTACCACTCGCTCAAAAAACTCCAATTCAACACATTGCGCAGTGGGATTGCCAGG
>JBLHMH010000064.1:0-17681 GCA_047621785.1 Polaribacter sp.
CCTGCTATGAAGCCATGGTGTTGATGGCTCAACCATTTAGCTATCGTTATCCGCTGGTTGATGGTCAGGGTAACTGGGGTTCTACGGATGATCCTAAATCATTCGCCGCGATGCGTTATACCGAATCGCGTTTGGCACCCTATGCGCAAAGCATGTTGTCTGAGTTGGGGCAGGGTACTACTGACTGGCAGCCTAACTTTGATGGCACTTTAAAGGAGCCGACCAATTTGCCGGCACGGCTTCCGAACATCCTTTTGAATGGCGGGTCTGGGATTGCGGTAGGCATGGCCACCAGTATCCCGTCGCATAATGTGCGCGAAGTTGTTGAAGCGTGCGTGCACTTGCTGGATCACCCTAAGGCGACGGTTGAAGAATTGTGTGAATTGGTGCTGGCACCTGATTTTGCCACTGAAGCAGAAATCATCACGTCTCAAGCACAATTACTCGATATCTATAAAACCGGCCATGGCTCAGTGCGGCAACGCGCGGTGTATTCCAAAGAAGACGGAAATATTGTTATTCACGCACTTCCTTACCAAGCATCAGGCTCTAAAGTTCAAGAACAGATTGCGGCGCAAATGCGTGCTAAAAAGTTGCCGATGGTCAGTGACCTATTAGATGAATCTGATCAAGATAACCCAATTCGTTTGATAATTGTTCCGCGCTCTACTCGGGTCGATTTAGAATCCCTGATGGGGCATCTATTTGCCACCACCGATTTGGAGAAGAGCTTTGGTGTGAATATGAATATGATCGGTTTGGACGGCCGACCGCATGTTTATAATCTGCGTGAGTGTCTAAAAGAATGGTTGACGTTCCGTATCGAAACGGTACGCAGTCGATTGCAATATCGATACGACAAAGTCGTTGATCGATTACATATTCTAGAAGGACTATTGGTCGCCTACCTCAATATCGATGAAGTAATTGAGATTATTCGTAGCGAAGAAAAGCCCAAGCCAGTCTTGATGGAGCGTTTCGGCATAAGCGATCGTCAAGCTGAATCTATCTTAGAACTCAAGTTGCGTCACTTGGCTAAGCTAGAAGAGATGAAAATTCGCGGCGAGCAAGACGAACTGGACAAAGAACGCGAACGCCTAGAGTTGTTACTTTCTTCAGAAACCCGTTTAAAAACCTTAGTCAAGAATGAGCTTAAAGAAGATGCAGCAGAATTCGGCGACGCCCGCAGATCGCCGCTAGTTGCACGTGAAGCTGCAAAGGCCATCGACCAGAGCGAGTTAGTGCCGAGCGAGCAAATTACCGCCGTTTTGTCGGCACAAGGGTGGGTGCGTGCAGCCAAAGGGCATGAGATTAACCCTCGTGATCTAAGCTATAAGTCAGGAGACAGTTACTTATCTTCAGCCAGAGGTAAGTCCAATCAAGCGCTGATTGCGCTTGATTCAACTGGCCGTACCTATGCGTTGCCATCGCATAAATTACCTTCGGCTCGCGGACAAGGTGAGCCCCTAAGCAGCAGCCTAACACCGCCGATGGGGGCTTCGTTTAAGTCAGTGATGATGGGCCCCGATACCGATCAATATGTGATGCTGAGTGATGCGGGTTACGGGTTTATTTGTGCGCTAGAAGACATGGTGACCAAAAATAAGAAAGGTAAGGCGACTTTGAGTGTGCCTAAAGGTGCAAATGCACTGCCCGCTTTAACGGTCAATAATTTGCAATACGACTTTATTGCGGTGGTGACCACAGCAGGTTACCTGACCATTTACCCAGTAACAGAATTACCCATACTGTCTAAAGGTAAGGGAGTGAAGTTGATTAATGTGCCCTCTAAGCTGTTGAAAGCGCGCGACGAGTTTGTGCTTGGCGCAACCACCTTTCGCAAGGGCCAACATGTGCTTGTCCATTCGGGGAAACGCTATTTGCGTCTGAAAGGACAGGATTTAGAAAGCTACTCGGGCGAGCGCGGTAAACGAGGGCGTAAATTACCGAAAGGCTTTCAAGCTGTAAAAGCAATTACCACTGAAGCCGCGTCGGCAACCCAAGAAGATATTAAGCTGGATGACTAACGAGAGGCAGAACAAGATGAATAAGTTACAACAATTGAGAGAAATGACCGTAGTGGTTGCCGATACTGGTGATTTAGCTGCGATTGCTGAATACACCCCGCAAGATGCGACAACCAATCCCTCACTGCTATTGAAGGTCGCGCAAGACCCAAATTATGCCAGATATATAGATCAGGCGATTGCTTCAGCAGATGGCGATTTGGTGGATGCGGTGGATAATTTTGCGGTAGATATTGGGTGTGAGATCTTAAAAAACATTCCGGGGAGAGTTTCGACTGAAGTAGACGCACGTTTTTCTTTTGATACCAATGCGACCATCAATAAAGCACACAAACTAATTGACTTGTATGCCAGTCGAGGTATCGGTAAAGAGCGTATTTTGATTAAAATTGCATCTACTTGGGAAGGCATTAAGGCGGCCGAGCAATTGCAGCAAGAAGGCATTAACTGCAATCTGACTTTATTGTTTAGCTTTGTTCAGGCAGTGGCTTGTGCACAAGCGAAGGTGTTTTTGATTTCTCCTTTTGTCGGCCGGATTATGGATTGGTATAAGGCCAGCACTGGCAAAGAAAATTACCCCGCAGAGTTAGATCCAGGCGTCATTTCGGTGACCAAGATTTATAACTACTATAAACAACATGGTTATAAAACCATTGTGATGGGTGCTAGTTTTCGAAATGCCGGTGAGATCGAAGCTCTGGCTGGATGCGATTACTTGACCATTGGCCCAAACTATCTTGAGGAATTACGTAATGACAATGGTCAGCTTGATCGGGTTTTGTCTGCGGATAATGCGGGAGTGCCGCAAGCAAAGATTTCAATGGATGAAATAAGTTTTCGCTGGATGCAAAACGAAGACGCGATGGCGACTGAAAAGTTAGCCCAAGGTATTCGAGCTTTTGCCGTTGACCAAGTTAAATTGGAAGAGCTAGTCGCAGCTAAACTATGAGCCAAAAGAGCTTTTACCGGTTCTGGACTCAATGATGGTTGTGGTGAGCTTTCTACTCAAGCTGTTTAGCCAGTACTGGGCTGCACTCACCTTGTTGGCTCTTGCTGGCATCACTGTTGGATCATTGATGCCGCTCGCGGAAATGCCACTGTTACCAGGCAGCGACAAAACCCACCATCTAGTTGGCTATGCGGTCTTGGTGTTTTGTACGGCACTGCGCCGTCCACAATACTGGCTATATTTGGTGCTAGGCTTCGCGCTTTGGAGTGGCGCCATTGAATTGATTCAACCCTATGTTAACCGCTATGGAGAGTGGCAAGATCTAGTTGCAAACTGTATTGGATTATTGCTCGGGATATGTTTGGCTCAGTTAGCTCGATATTGCCTAAGGAAAGGCGTCTAAATAGTTCTTAACTTCTGATTTATTCTTAATATTCAATAGTTGTATTGAATTAAGTTATTGATATAGTGCATTAATATCTAGATTCTTGTTATTTTCTATATAACTATAGAAAATATAAACTATTTAAGTATAATGCGGCGCATGCTTGCAGACCCAAACTCAATTACGCCGAAATTAGAGCCTAATAAATACGCCAAAAAGCGCCTTCTTGCGATTGAAGCGGCTGCCGCTGTGTTTGCCTTAAAAGGCTTTCATGGTGCTACCACTCAAGACATTGCGTCTGAGATGGGAATTAAACAGGGTAGCTTGTACTACTACTTCAAATCTAAAGAGCAGGCATTGCAAGAGGTTTGTGAGTACGGTTTTCAAAATTACGTGCAGCGCATGCAAAAAATTTGCGCGAAACAACAACCGTTTGAAGCCAAGCTGTTGGCGATTATTACTTCACATTTAAGTAACTATCGGCAAAAAAATAATGCCATGAAAGTGCATAACGATCAGCGTTTATACCTGCCCAAAGAAAGTAGAGTTTTGCTCAAAGAATTGGGCACGCTATATCGACGCTTATTAGAGGAAACTGTTGCCCAGGGTATTCACCAAGGTGTTGTGCGCGAAGATATTGATACACATTTTGTCGCGTACTCAGTAATCGGTTTTTGCAACTCCTGGGGCGCGATGTTGGTACGCGATGACGATTTGAACTTGTTCGACACAATAGAACAATGCTCGGAATTGATTTTGCACGGGGCTCTAGTTTGAGTGGCCACAGGCGCTTTCGAAGAACATAAACAGAAATATAAATAGCATTTAATGATGCGCCGTTGCAGGTGCAGATAAATTGAGAATAGAAAAATGACTGAACAAATAGCAACTAATGTAACCTGGCAGGACGGCGATATTACTCGTGCAGATCGCTGTAATCGATTAGGCCAAAAGGGCGCAACCCTTTGGTTTACCGGCTTGTCTGGTAGCGGCAAGAGCACCGTCGCGGTCGCAGTAGAAAAGGCCTTGCACAAACTTGGCAAACTTAGTTACCGCCTAGACGGCGATAATATTCGTCTAGGCATCAATAAAAATCTTGGTTTTTCACATGAAGATCGTACTGAGAATATTCGCCGAATTGGCGAAATTTCAAAGTTATATTGTGATACCGGCATTATTGCTTTGAGTAGCTTTATTAGTCCTTATCGCGCTGACCGAGATCAGGTTCGTCAATTGCATGAGGACAGTGGCTACAATTTTATTGAAGTGCACGTGGATTGTGCGCTTGCATGTGCAGAAGAGCGCGACCCCAAGGGCCTCTATAAAAAAGCACGAGCTGGAGAAATCAAAAACTTCACCGGTATCGATGACCCTTACGAACAGCCGCTCAATCCTGAGATTACTTTGCATACAGACAAAATGAGCATCGAAGAAGAAGTCGATATTATTTTAAATTACTTGCAAGAGAATCGATATTTGATTCTTTATAAATAGCCTCAAAATCCCTAAATTAATATTTAACTATAGCTTAGTAAACAGCTAAGAGAGATTGCCGTGATCAAACCACATGGAGCTGAAGCTCTAAACCCACTTATCGTTAGCGATTCAGAAGCTCATGCAGCTTTAACCCTTGAAGCAAAAAGCTTAAAGCAAGTTCTAGTCAGTTCTGCGACCGCTGCGAATGCAGTTATGTTGGCGGGCGGATACTTTACCCCGCTAGATGGTTTTATGACCAAGGCTGACGCCTTGTCTGTTGCCCAATCAATGCGTACCCAAGCTGGGGTATTTTTCCCGGTGCCGGTATTGAACATGTTGAATGAGGCTGAGTTTTCAATTGGCGAGCGAATTGCCTTGTGCGATCCGAGCGTGCAAGGTAATCCAGTAATCGCGGTGCAGACTGTCGCTTCTATCGACCAGTTTACAGAGCAGCAACGTCAAGACATAGCTCAGGCCGTGTATGGCACTACTGATTCTGCGCATCCAGGTGTTGATGCTTTTCTTGCGCAAGGAAGTTATGTTGTTGCTGGTGAAATAGAAGTCCTGAACTACAGTTATTTTGATGTTGAATTTGCCGATACTTTTCGTACGGCCGTACAAATTCGTGAGCAGATTGCTGAAAGTGGTTGGCAAAAGATTGTGGCTTTCCAAACGCGTAATCCGATGCATCGTGCGCATGAAGAATTGTGCAAAATGGCTATGGACGCTACTGGGGCAGAAGGCTGTGTAATCCATATGTTACTTGGCAAGCTAAAAGCCGGCGACATACCAGCAGACGTGCGCGACGCTTCTATTCGTGAAATGGTCAAAGGCTACTTTCCTGAAAACTCAGTAATGGTCACAGGTTATGGTTTTGATATGCTTTATGCAGGGCCACGAGAAGCCGTGTTACATGCGCTTTTTCGCCAAAACATGGGTGCAACACACTTTATTATTGGTCGTGACCATGCAGGCGTGGGTGACTATTACGGTGCTTTTGATGCTCAAACAATTTTTGACACTGATGTTCCTGAAGGCGCTCTAGAAATAGAAATATTCAGAGCTGACCACACCGCCTATTCAACGAAACTGAATAAAGTTGTAATGATGCGCGATGTTCCGGATCATACCCCTGAAGATTTCGTATTGTTGTCTGGCACTAAAGTCAGAGAACTATTAGGCAATGGCATTGCACCACCAGCTGAATTCTCACGCCCTGAAGTGGCGAAGATATTGATGGACTATTATCAGTCTCTCTAGACCATAAAGCGATCGCCAAGCCTGGATTGGCGATCGTTTATCTATTTGCTGAAGTCAGCGGTGCTATTTGTTTAGACAGTCTATGGGCAACGAACCCGCCTACGATAAAAATAATGCCGAGTGAGGCTAAAGGCATCCAAAAATGAACCTTCGCCAATTGATTAAAATAGCTAATGTTGGCATCGATTTCATTCGACGTTGCGCCTAACAAGCCAATATATGACCAAGCCATATAGCTAAAATGATCATTTAGCCAATCATCTTTCTGGTGGCGCATTGTCACCGCGAAACCCCATAGAAATGCACCATAGGCTGACTAATGAGGCAAAGTGAAATATGCCGAATGTACCAAATATTTCGAATAAGCTAAAAGAGCTAATGATTAACCCCAGCATCGACAGGAGGTACAGCCGTCCTAAGCATTTATGAAGTCTTGTGCCTTTAGGTTTTACGAAGACAGAAATGCCAAAGATGAGCGATGAAAAGCCCAGTAGGGTGAGACTAATTTCGATCATATTTATAGCTCGGTCAATCCTTTAAGTGCTTTGATATGAGTTAGTAGAGCATTACGGCCTACGTCGGTAACGGCATACCAGCTAATTGGCTTTCGACCCTCATAATCCTTTGACACTACAATATAGCCTGCGTCTTCTAGTTTGCGCAACTGTGCACCAAGATTGCCGTCTGTTTCAGCAAGTAATTCCTTAAAACGTCGAAAAGATATTTGCTCATACTTGACCAATAAGGAGCATATGGCCAAGCGGCTTCTATGCTCTAAAAGCTTGTCGAGCTGAGAATAATGAACGCTGATCGTATCTTTCGGGTTCATTAGATTAAACCTTTGCTCGTATTCTTTTTTGAAGTCGCCCACGCTGCGGCAAATAGACCGGCTGAGATGGTTAACCCGAGCACGATGTTACTAGTGATCAAGCCCGTTGCAACGCAAATATAGCTGGCGATGGTAATAACGCCGACAATCAACATAATACGTTCCAAATATAGCCCAGCTAAGCAATAGCCCAAACCAGTAATCAGTAAAATTGCGCGGTAGTCTTGTGCAAACATCGCAATGAAAATGCAAATACCCATAATTCCAAAATGCTGAGAATAGCGTTGGCCAAGCTCTCTATTACGTTGGCCAACTTTTGAATCACTACGCATACCGATAAAAACTGATGCGATGAAACCTACTATGTTTGAGACAATCCAGTAAGTGACTGACCATTCGGGTTTTATGCTCAAAAGACTGAATCCGACCAAAACAATCACTCCCCATATGACGTAAATCATTGGGTAGCCAGCGGATTGTGCCTCTTCAAGCAAGTTATTTACATAATTTAGGTCTTTAATACTATTCATTTTCCAATTCCTGTTTTTTTATAGAGAGCTCTAATATATAGAGTTAATACCAAGAAGTAAAGCAATGTTATTGGCGTGTCGTTATTTAGATCAATTTAGAATGTCACAAATAGGGTTATTTTTTTGCGTAATCGGTATAATTTGTGCTCCTAAAATATTCTAGAGTTATCTCATTGTCGCCTCGGGGGCTACTTGAGGGGAGCTCGATTACCAATCGCATATGGCAATGAAACTTTATCAATATCCAAAATGCAGTACATGCCGCAAAGCAAGCAAATTTCTGACTGCAAATGGCGTTGAATTTACGTCTATCGATATTACCGAACACCCCCCCAAAAAGGTCGAGCTGAAGGCTATGCTGGCCAGTTATGATGGTGATATTAGAAAATTATTTAATACTTCAGGCGTACAGTATCGGGAGTTGAATATGAAGGAAAAATTGCCGTCTATGTCGGAACAACAGGCTATTGATTTACTCGCTGAGAATGGAAAACTCATCAAGCGACCGTTTCTGTTGAGCGCAGATCGCAAGGGTATTGTAGGATTTAAAGAAACTCACTGGGAAAATTTTATCTAATGGCTTACATAGATTGCTTTAATGGCGATGCTGATGGGATTTGTGCTTTAACGCAGATTCGTTTACATAATCCAGTAGAGTCTGAATTAGTCACCGGCGTAAAGCGGGATATTAATTTGATGGATCGGGTTGCGGCTAAGTCAGGTGACATTGTCACCGTACTGGATGTCTCTCTAGAAAAAAATCGCTTGGGCCTAGAGCAAACGCTTGCGCGAGGCGCCGAAGTTTTTTATTGCGACCATCATTACGCTGGCGAGATCCCGGAGCATCCGAAACTCAAAGTAGTGATCAATACGACTCCTGATGTTTGTACCAGTTTACTGATCAATAAAACCCTAAAAGGCCGTTTTCTGGCTTGGGCCGTAGTCGGCACCTATGGCGATAACTTAAGTCGTAGCGCTGCCGTACTAGCTAAGCCCTTGGGCTTAGACAGCGGTCAGTTAGAAGTGTTTCAGAACTTGGGGATCTACCTTAATTACAATGGCTATGGTGCTGCCTTGGAAGACCTGTACTTTGATCCAGCTGAGTTGTTTAAACGCACAGTAGCGCATCGAACTCCGCAAGAGTTTATTCATGAAGACGCGAGTACGTTTGAAATCCTGCAGTCTGGTTATCAGGACGACATGCAAAAAGCAGCTAATTCACAAGCAAGTTTTGAGCGTGAACATGCGGCAGTTTTTCAGATGCCAAATCAGCCTTGGGCTCGGCGTGTCAGTGGTGTTTTTGGCAATGATCTTGCCAATCAATACCCAGACCGAGCGCATGCAGTCGTTACTGAGAAAAACAATGGACACTTTTTGGTTAGCGTACGCGCGCCGATGTCGAACAAGCGAGGTGCTGATCAGATTTGTCGACAGTTTGTGACTGGTGGTGGGCGCAGTGCTGCTGCTGGAATCAATGATTTACCGGCGGATGAGTTGAATCGTTTTCTTGACGTGTTTAGCCAAGCTTATCTAACAAAATAGAAATCTCAATATCACTTAACCAGCGAATCTAAATGACTGAAGTGCCCGCGCTTATTATTGAAACATACCAAGGAAGGCCAGGTCTTTAAATGGACAGTCAAACGAGAACCGCTGAATTTCTTGAGCGCTTACCAAATGTAGCAAGTAGGCTACAGCGCAAGTTAAGTTGGCTAATTGGGACCGGCTTGGCGGCTAGTGCTGTTTTGGCTTGGCTGGCCTTTGATATAGATTCGGCTACAGGGTGGAATGCTGTCAAGTGTGGTTTGATCATGTTGCCTTCTTTAGTTTGGGTGCTGATCTGGAGCATACTTGGACAATTGAAAGAGGCACCTAAATTAGCCGGCGCCTTGGCGAGTAGAGATGATAGTTTATTCCAAAATATTCAAAAATCGGGTTTCAGCGACTCGGTTAATGTTCGCAGTATCTTCAGTACCTTACGTGCTTTTCGGCAAGAAGAAGGTTTGGGAGTCGTAGTTGATACCATCGGCAATGTTACTTTGTTGGCGAATCCGCTGTTTGCGATATTTGCGTTTATAATGATGACTATCATGATCATCTTTATCGTCATCTCGCCCATCATTCTGTTATTTTAGGGATATGCAATGGTGTCCCGAAAAAATAGCTGCGAAGGGTTAATACATAAATGAATACGCTAGAACATATTGGCATCCAGTCTTGGAGACTACGCAAAGCTCAACAAGATAGCGTTGCTCCAATCGCCGAAGCAGCTGATGTTGCTGAGATTCACCTAGCTGTCCCCGCTGACAATACTCAGGACGCAATGTCCGGGCTATCTCAACCCGAAATTACTTCTGAGGGTGCTGAGGTTTCGCCAGTTACTGCACAAGCAGGGTTTGTTGAGGCCAAGCCAATAATTGACTCTGAAGTCGTTCTCACCAACGAAAATCAATCAACTCAAGATGACCCTACCCGCGGTGGTTCTTTGGCCAGTGCTGGTTGGCTAGAACTTGCCGACATGCTGCTTAGCGCCTCATCGTGTCAGTCCTGTGAGCGCAGTAATCCTGTTTTAGGGGATGGCGATTTGGAGGCTAAATGGGTATTTGTATTTGATGCGCCAAGCGCCAAAGACGTAAGTCATCAGCAATTATTATCGGGCAGAACGGGGCAACTTTTTGATGCTATTTTAGACGCCATAGGCTTAAATCGAGAGTTGATTTACTTAACGTCGGTATTTAAGTGTCCGCCATCGCAAGACCTAAGTTTGGCGGCGCAGTGTGGCAGCATAGTACACAGACAAATTCAGTTGATTAAACCGAAAGTGGTGATAACTTTGGGTGAATTTGCATCTCAAACCGTATTGCGAGCAAACGAAAACTTAATACACTTGCGCTCAGAAGGCCTTCACAATCTAAATGACGGCACATTAGTGGCAGCGACTTATAGCTTGAGTGAAATGCTAGAAAATCCAGAGCTTAAAGCCTCAGTTTGGCAGGATCTTAAAAAATGTCTCGCGCAACTATAATTAGCCGTGTTTTAGGGCATTGATTTTTTACAATTCTATACTTCAGTTTAATAATTTAATAGTTGATTAGGTCGTGGCTTCTCTCAAAGACATCGCTATTCGCGATATGCAAAGTGTTGATCTGCGCCAAATATTGCAGATAGAGCGCAATGCTCAAGTAATGCCCTGGAGTCGCCTGTCATTTGAAGAGTCTTTGAGCGAGAAATACCGTTGCCGAGTGATCGCATTTAGGCAGCTAATTGAAGGGAAAGCCAAGTTAGCTGCGTTTCACGTGGTATGCCCGATCGTTGATGAATTGCACATACTAAATTTAGCGGTAGCGCCAGATATGCAGGGTCAAGGCTTGGGCCATGTCCTGATGGACGATATTTTGGCTATCGCTGATGACCAGCAAATGCGAAAGATATTTCTTGAAGTGCGAGCAAGCAATTCAGCTGCGCACAGTCTGTATCAAAAATGGCAGTTTAAGCAGATATCAATTCGTAAAGGTTATTACCGTACACAAGGAGAAGAGCGTGAAGATGCTTTAGTGATGGTACGTACTGAATAAGAAAAACTTAATGCCATTTGAAAATAAAACACTGTGGTCCTGCCTGCCATCGTGCGCACACAGAGCGTTCTTATTTTTGTCAGTCGCTTGATTTCGCTAGTAGCTTAATCACGGCAGTTTAACCACGTGCAATAAACCGTATAATCAGCCTCTAGTAGTAAAAATAAGTAGTGCTTGATTGAGGTTCAATATCTGATTTTGGCGCAATTTATTCCAAGATAATAGTTCGGTCATTCTCACTTTATATTGGCGTGCAATTGACCATAGCGTATCGCCAGCTATTACTAGGTGAACTAGTTGCTTACTGCCGGAATCGGCTATGCTTTGTGTATTGCTGACAGTGGTTGTATTCTCTCTATGGATGGCTGAGGTTACCGATTTGGAATCATTTGGTTTTCTGTTTCTGGCAATATGATTCGGTGATCGAACTGAGGCTGGAATCAATAAGTTCCGACCCTCTCTAATCGAAGCGCTATGCATCTTGTTGACTGTTTTTAAGGCGCTCACGCTAACACCGTAGCGGCGCGCGATAGCTGACAGAGTATCTCCTTTATTGATGCGGTGATTGCGGAAAGAAATTCTTTGGCCAGTTTCAATGCGGGCCAATGTCTCAGCTATTTTTGTCATGTCTGAGGACAAGGGTACCAGCAAGCGATGTGGGCCATCGGGTGACGTGGCCCAACGTGTAAATCCTGCATTCAGGTGTTTTAGGGGCGCTAATTCTACTTCAGATTGCTCGGCGAATTGAAGAAGGTCTATTTGACCCGGCAGATTGATGATCTCAAAGTGCGGTTTGTTCTCAATGACCGGCAGAGTAACGCCGAACCTATCTGGATCTTGAATAATATTTATAAGCGCGAATAGCTTAGGAACATAACGCTTTGTTTCATTGCGTAAGTTTAGTGCTTGATAGTTGGTCGGTCGACCCTTGCGGGTGTTGTATTTTATCGCCTTGCGTACTGTGCCTTGGCCAGCGTTATAAGCAGCGAGCGCTAATAGCCAATCACCTTCAAACATCTGGTTGAGACTAGTTAAATAATCCAGTGCCGCATTGGTCGCAGCTATCGCGTCGCGACGACCGTCATACCACCAGTCCTGGCGTAAGCCGTAATACTTAGCGGTCGAAGGAATGAATTGCCATAAGCCACCTGCTGCTGATCTGGAAATGGCGTTTGGTTTATACGCACTTTCCACTGCCGGCAACAATACCAATTCCATCGGTAGGCCGCGCTTCTCTATTTCTTCCACTATGTGGAATAAGAAAGGCTCGGCTCTAGTAAACAAATTTGTTAAGTAGGTCGGGTGCTGACTACTCCATTTTTCATATTGATGGATGTGTTTTGATTCAAATTTGGGAAATTGAAAACCAGCTCTAATTCTGCTGAGAAGATCAACTTCAGACACTACGCCTGGCGCTGTATCATCAATATTAGAGGCGGCCAAATCTGCCGGCGCGCTAGCCTTATTGAGAACCACTGTTTTTGTGATTTTAGGACTAGTGGTAACGGGCTTGTTGGTGGGTTTTGAGCTCAAATGTCCACAGCCACTAAGTGCTCCTAGTAGGGCTATGATGATAATGGCTCTAAAACTCATGTGCGTATAGTAATGTTGCCCTCAGTTAAGGTCAATGAGACCAATGCAATTTTGCGGTAAGATAGACAAAATTTAATTTAATTATGTACAGAGATCTGAGACTGTGATCACACCACAAAAAACAAATCGGACATGGTTGGCCTCGGCCTACGGGCAAAGTTGTCTAGCAGCGGAAAAACTCCACGTAGATAGGGCTTTACGAAAGATATCTGGGCCTCGAGTATTGCAGATTGGTGACATCTTTGATTGCCGTTCCCTGCGTGCTTTGGATTTCCCTCAATTAATTCAGGTTAATGATGATCTCGTCGCGGTCCCTGAATCCGTTTCGTCTATCATCGCGGACGCTGCGTTTTTACCATTTGATGCTGGTTGTTTGTCGACGGTTGTCTTGCCCCATGTGCTGGAAGGGCATCAATTACCGCATCAAGTATTGCGTGAAGCACAAAGAGTATTAATGCCAGAAGGGCATCTCATCGTTACTGGATTTAATCCCTCTAGTTTATTGGGCTTACAGCGCTACCTCAATCCAGGAGCGGTCTATAGAGGCAACTACTATAGTGTTAAAAGGGTTAAAGATTGGCTGCAATTACTAGGCTTTGAAGTTGTCGGTAGCGCGATGTACCAATATGCGCCATTAGTAAGAAGTGACAGATTACGTAACGCGCTCAATTTTGTTAATTCGGTGAGCGATCGCTGGTTGCCGATGTCTGGCGGCGGCTATATGATTAGCGCCAAGAAAAGAGAGGTAGGAATGCGATTGGTGGGCGTGCTAGGGTATTCGGGTGTTCGTAGAAAACGGCAAAAGCTAGCAACCGCAGCTTCTTCAAAGCATGCCTCTTGTCCCAAAAACGCCGAATAGCTAAAATTAATTTCACTAAGTAAAATTATCCCTTAGTAATTTAACACCGATGGTGTGTGCCGCCAGAACCTGACGATTAGAGTCTTAGAGTCTTAGAGTCTCTGAAGCGCGATTGTGTTTTGACTTGGTATGCCGACGCTAAAAAACCAGTTAAGAGCGCTGACCCATGGCGTAGACTAGATGCTGCCATCCTAGATTACGACGTCAATGGGGTGTGGATAAAAGGGCATTCTGGCAACCGAGGCAATGAAATGGCGGACCAATTAGCAAACCGTGACATTGATGAAATATTAGCTAATGAATCTCTATCTAGAAGGTAATAAAAGTGAGTGATCGACAAATAGTACTTGATACAGAAACCACCGGTTTGGAGCCACGTTTGGGGCATCGAATTATTGAAATTGGTTGTGTGGAAGTCGTTAACAGGAAATTAACCGGCAATAATTTTCATATGTACTTGAATCCGGAGCGAGAAATCGATGCCGGTGCGATTGAAGTGCATGGTATCAGCAACGAATTTTTAATTGATAAGGCGCTCTTCGCTGATATTTATGAGCAATTTTTGAGTTATATCAAAGGTGCACAGCTAGTTATCCATAATGCAGCATTTGATGTTGGGTTTTTGAATGCAGAGCTACAAAGAATCAACGCCCCGACCCCCTCAATAGCTGAAATTTGTACGGTACATGATACTTTATTACAAGCTAGGAAGATGTTTCCAGGCCAGCGCAATGATCTGGATTCGCTCTGCAAGCGGTATGACATAAATAATAGTCATCGAGAACTGCATGGTGCTTTGCTTGATGCCGAAATTTTAGCTGATGTTTACTTACTTATGAGTGGCGGTCAAGCTGCGTTATCTTTGGACGCCTCTGCAGGACGCGGCGCACAATCAGGGGTTAACAATAAGGCGGTTGATTTTTCATCACTTTCATTACCACTTATCAAGCCGAGCCACCAAGAAACCGAAAATCATGTAGACTGGCTAGCCCGACTCGATGAAAGTGTCGATGGTGAGTGTGTTTGGTCCAAGCTCAATTCTAAACTAAATCACTGAATTCGCTTCGTTTTTTGCAAGGGTGATTCTATAATATAGTCCTTTCGGGAACCTCTGATTAAGTATTAGAACCAAAATTTGAGCATCTAACATAGACTCAATTAGTTGTGTACACTTATTGCTTAGCACCTAAGATTGCCTAGCACCTAAGATAAAAATAATAATGAACAATTTGCCAGTAGGCAAGCGACTGAGGGGCCAAGATCCATTGAGCGACGTAAATATAATCAAGAAGTTATCTGGCTATGACCTTTCTGGTTATAGTTTGCAAGGCAGTGACCTTTCTGGTGCTAATTTGGTGCAAGCTAAGCTGCGAGGCGCGAATTTAGCCGGCGCCGATTTGTCCGGCGCCGATTTAACTGAAGCAGATTTGAGTGGAGCAGATTTATCTGGAGCTCATTTATATCAGACTAAATTGGCTGGCGCGCGCTTGACTGGTGCCAATTTAAGCCATAGCGATTGTACTTCCGCCAATTTTCTTGGTGCCAACATGAGCGGTGCTAGATTTAACTGCGCGAAACTGCCTGCCTCAAATCTGCGGGACAGTAAGCTTAATGCAGCTGATTTCACTGAATGTGACCTGTCTTCTGCAGATCTGCGTGGCGCAAAGCTGTCTGGAGCGGTATTTAATAAAGCGAATTTAAATCGAGCTAATTTAACCGATAGTAAGTTGTTTGGGGCTAAGCTTTTCGACGTCAATCTACGCAATTCAATTCTTCGAGGAGCTGATTTAGGTGCTGCTAGTTTACGTAATGCAGACCTTCGCGAGGCTGATATGGTAGGAGCGAATTTATTTAAAGCAGACTTGAGTAACTCTTTATTATCCAAGTCCAATCTTGAGAGTGCGATCTTACGCTCATCAACCTTGAGTGGCTCCTTAGTACAAGAAGCCAACTTTGATGGTGCCGATATGGTTCATAGCCGATTGTCGCGAGCCGATTTTTCTAATGCTTCTTTTGAAGAAAGCAATCTTCGCTCATCCAGAGTCTCGGGTAGTGTGTTTACCCAAGCCAATTTAAAAGCCACAAATTTGATGGCAACCGGTCTCAATAAGAAATTCACCCTATCTGAGTTTCCGGATGTTGCCCACTCCGACAAAACTCGTTGGGACGACAATCAGTTCAAACGAGTTTCTGTCAGTAATGCGCATGCCCAAACAATAGAGGCGGAAGCTGCAAAGCGTGGATTCTTTACGCGTATTTTTACGCGATCGCGGTAGGCAAAATAAAAAGCGCCAAGAAAGCAGCGCTTATTAAAAGGGCCGTATACCTTAGAAATTAATGATGATGGCAGCGCCACCAACAATGCTTAGCACAATGGTATAGGGAAAAGCCATTATCACCATTTTCATATAGGACAACCTAATTAATGGTGCTAGTGCCGACGTTAGTAGAAAAAGAAAGGCTGCTTGACCATTTGGGGTCGCAACACTCGGTAAGTTAGTGCCGGTATTTATCGCGATTGCCATTACTTCGAAGTGTTCGCGAGTAATCACGCCATTGTTCATTGCCGTGAACATCTCATTGATATAAACCGTTGCAACAAATACATTGTCGCTAATCATTGAAAGCACGCCATTGGCAATAAACATCACAATCGGTTGAGAACTAGTGTCCATGGACAATACGAACTCGGTTACCGGAGCAAAAAGATGCTGATCATGAATTACCGCTACGATTGCAAAAAACACCACCAATAACGCAGTAAATGGTAGGGCTTCTTGAAACGCACTCCCGATCTTATGTTCGTCTACCACGCCATTAAAGGCAGTTAGCAGAACGATAACCATTAGTCCGATCATCCCTACTTCGGCTATGTGGTAAGCCAGGGACAATACCAATACAACGCCGATAGCCGCTTGTATAACAAGTGCTGCCTTATCTTTTCCTGTGCGCTTTTGTTCTTGTTCGGCGTCAAATTCAGACAACACAGAACGAACTTCTGCTGGTAGTTTTGCTCCGTAGCTAAATATGCCCGTCAATTCCAATAGAACACAGGTGGCTAAACCGGCAACTAAGGTCGGCATGGTCACTGGTGCCATACGCCAGAAAAACTCCATAAACTCCCAGCCTGCCTTTTCAGCAATTAGCAAGTTTTGCGGTTCGCCCACCAGAGTACAAACGCCGCCGAGAGCGGTACCAACAGCCCCATGCATAATCAGGCTACGTAGAAAATCGCGAAAATCATCTAAATCTTCTCGGTTATATTCATGCACTCCATTATCACCAGAAGAATCGTGGTCATCATCGAATTTCTTACCCGATGCAACTCGGTGATAAACCCCGTAAAAACCAACACCAACACTAATCAGCACGGCTGTGACCGTTAATGCATCGAGGAATGCAGAAAGGAAAGCACCAGAGAAGCAGAACAAGAACGAAAGCACTACCTTGTTTTGCACTTTGATCAAGATTTTGGTAAAGGTGTATAGCAGAAGATCGCGCATAAAATGAATGCCCGCGACCATAAATATCAACAGTAAAATGACCTTTAGTTGCTGCTCAACTTCGTGGTAAACCATTTCTGGACTGGTCATCCCAATCGCAACCGCCTGCAGTGCCAATAATCCCCCCGGTTGAAGTGGGTAGCATTTAAGTGCCATCGCCAAGGTGAAGATGAATTCAGCCACCAATACCCAGCCGGCCAGAAAATGGAAGCCAGAAAACCAAAGTATTGGGTTGATGATTAGAAATACAATTATCGTGTTTTTATACCAAGTGGCAGAGCCACCAAGGAAATTATCACGAAACGAGTTGAATACCATTTTAGACATAGTTGTTTTTCTATTTATAAGTCAATTATTAACAAGGCAAAGCGACGGTGACTCGCACAGGCTTAAAGCCACATCGATGCATCATAGCAACCAGAATATCACGTCACAATCAATATCTGTGTTCTGAAAACCCCGTCGCTTAAAAATAAGCGCTATCAGAGCGAAGAAAGACAGGCTGACGCCAGTAATTATTGAATGATATCCATAGTTTAAACTATTTACTAGAAATACAAAAATAGGACTTGACCAATAGGCTCCAAGCACGTAAATTACGCGCTCCTTCGAGGTCAAGGGCAATGTTTTCGACGTAAAGTCTGGGGCTATAGCTCAGCTGGGAGAGCGCTACACTGGCAGTGTAGAGGTCGGCG
>JBLHMH010000065.1:0-17401 GCA_047621785.1 Polaribacter sp.
CTCATACTCAGCCAGCATTTTTTTGTACTTAGTGTTGGCTCGAGTTGCGGCATCTGTGCTGCCATCCTCCACCCATTGCTCATAACTATTGTTATCAGCAATCTCTGAAGTATAGAACGCTGTTTTAAAGTTTTTCTGAGTGTGCTCGCAGCCCAAGAAATGCGCGCCCGGACCCACCTCGCGTAAGGCTTCCATCGCTTGTCCGTTCTCGGACATATCAACACCTTCAGCTGCAACCCTCAACATGCCTGCTTGATCAGCATCCATAATGAATTTTTCGTAGCCCATTGCCAGTCCGCCTTCCAACCAGCCCGCCGTATGCAGCGCAAAATTAACTCCGGCATTTAGCGTTGCCTGTAAGGTATTGGCTGCTTCATAAGCCGCTTGAGCATCTGGCAGTTTTGAAGCAGTAAAACCACCACCACTTCTAAACGGTACCCCTAAACGACGAGCCAAGGCACCACCGATATTCATCATTTGGGCCGCCTCAGGTGTGCCGAATGTCGGCGCACCTGATTGCATAGACATAGAGCTAACGAAATTACCATAAACCATAGGCGCACCCGGTCGCAGCAATTGCACCAAAGTCATTCCGGCCAGACCTTCAGCAAAGCTCTGAGCGGCAACGCCAGCAGCTGAGACTGGCGACATAGCACCAGCAATGATGAATGGGGTGACGATGGTTGCTTGATTGTTGCGAGCATAGACCTTAAGGGCTCCAAGCATCGTTGCGTCGAAAGTCATCGGTGAATTAGCGTTAATCAAATTGATCATCACGCAATTCTGATCAACAAATTCGTCGCCAAATACAATCTTCGCCATGTCTACGGAATCTTGCGCTCGCAGTGGATGAGTAACCGAGCCCATAAAGGGTTTGTCGGAGTACTTAATATGGCTATAGACCATATCAAAATGACGTTTATTAACCGGCAAATCGACAGGCTCACAAATAGTGCCGCCAGAATGATGTAGATTATCTGACATGTAGGCCAGCTTTACGAAGTTTCTAAAATCTTCGATATTGGCATAGCGGCGTCCTTCATCCATATTATAGACAAATGGAGGGCCATAGGCCGGTACCAGCACCATATTGGTACCGCCAATCACCACATTGCGGTCAGAGTTACGCGCATGCTGTACGAATTCTTTCTGAGCCGTTTTCTGAATGATCTCTCTGCACATACCACGCGGAAAACGAACTCGCTCGCCATCAACATCCGCACCTGCAGCTTTGAAAATTGCCAGTGATTCTGGATCTTCGCCAAAAACAATCCCGATCTCTTCAAGAATAGTTTCGCTATTGTTTTCTATAATAGTGAGCTCTTCTTCATTAAGAATTTCATAATAAGGAATCTTACGTTTGATATAAGGCGGAGCCTTTGGTGCGTCGTCGTTACCTTGGCTTGCTCCACCACCTCTTCTGCGACTTTTACGTTCTCTTGCCATTATTCTTTTCCTCTTTAGTGTGAGCGCATTATAGTAAATGCGCCAAGTCTTATTAATTTTGAATTGTTTCGTTTACAGTTAAGCTAGTACTACCGTCGATTACGTCTATTTCGTTTACTTGTTTGGGCGGAAACCGGAGAGACTGAAAACTTCATGCCCTCGACAAAGTACTCCTGGAAATTGGGCTCGTTGGCGCTTTCGATTTTTCGCACTTTGCGAACTTCTTTGACTATTTTACTGCGCTGGCGAACGTCGAGTAACGCCATGGTGGCGCCTATGCCAGCGGCATTACCGACTGATCTAATCTGTTCTTTGGTGGCCACCGGGATTAAATCTAGATCAGCCACATAAACTGGATCCAAATGTGAGCCAAAGGCCCCTGCCAATAGCACTTGATCAAAGGTCTCACAGCCTAAATAGTCCATCAATAACTGAACGCCTGCGTACAAAGCAGCCTTCGCCAGCTGAATTGAGCGCACGTCCGTTTGTTCGATATAGATCGAATTCTCGCCTTGATCCACTAATAAGAAACGCGCGATATTGCTACCATTTTCATCGACAGTACTATCAAAACGCTCTGGCGCTCTGGATTGTACAAATAAGCCGCTTCGATCAATTAAGCCTACTTGCGCTAAACACACCATCACTTCAATAATGCCCGAACCACAAATACCAATCGCGCGCTGATTGGCATCAGCAAATCCCTCTTGATTTGACCAAACCTCAACGCCAATGATTTTATAGCTTACTTCTAAGGATTCTGGGTCAATACGTATGCGTTCAATAGCGCCGTGTGAAGCGCGTACCCCAGCGCTGATTTCAGCACCCTCAAAAGCCGGCCCAGTGGGAGATGACGTTGCGTAGACTACGCCATTTTTTGCCAGCATTATTTCAGCGTTAGTGCCAATATCCACTAACAACGTGGTCTTGACCTGCATAGACTCTAGTTCGCTTAGATAAGCCGCAGCTGTATCGGCACCCACATGTCCTGCTATCAGGGGCAGAAATGCAATACGTGTCGCCGGATATAAATCCAATGCCAAATCAGCAGCATTCAGCTCCAGCCATTCACGGGTCGCAACTGTGAATGGTGCCTGTCCTAATTCAACCGGTGACAGGCCAAAAAACAAATGATGCATGATCGGATTTCCGACCAACACAACTTCCAATAACTTATTGTGTGGTATCTGCGCCTGCTTGCAGGCTTCATGTAACATTTCTGTCAGCTTTTCACGCACCGAAGCGGTCAGTTTCTGGTCGCCGCCTTTATTCATCATCACATATGAAACGCGGCTCATCAAGTCTTCGCCAAAGCGAATTTGCGGGTTCATAGCAGACGTATCAAACAACAGCTCGCCACTATGAAGATCGTATACATACACCGCTAAGGTAGTTGACCCAATATCAATCGCGGCACCGATAACCTTATGTGTTTCGCGCTGCTCGCGCAACTCACCATCTTGTAATGACTCGCTAAACTGAGGATAAACTGCGACCACTTCTGAGTCATCTCGGAGGGCAATGGTTAAGCGCCCCTTGGCATCTTGAATGACTTTCTGTAAGCCAGACAATATATGAAAATTGATCTTAGCCTCTATTCCTTGCTGGGCTAGGCGGTCTAAAATATTTTCAGTGGCAGAAGGATTTTCATCCATGGTCGCTAACGCCAGCTCAAGCTCTACCATTTTAATAGCGGGTTGCAGACTGTAGTCACGAGCTTCGTTTTTTTTACTAATGTTAGTCAAATGCTCTTGGCTACTTTCCGGAACATCAATTAGCAGATCACCTTTTATCTGACTTCGACAAGCCAAACGCATTCCCGAAAAACGCGCGATACGAGTACGGTAACGTTGCTCTAACTCGGTAGGTTCGCTTATGTGATCTTCACTGCTCTGCAGACCATGCTTTGAATGTTGGCCGTCAATGACTCGAATCCAACACTGTCGACAATTTCCGTTACCACCACACAGTGATCGAATTGCGACGCCGGCATCCTGAGCTATACTCAAAAGGTTAGCGCCATCGTCAACATTGGTCGACAGGCCTGACGGCATGAACACGATCTTATTACTTGACGTTACGCTGATGTCTGGCTGCTCTGTATTAGCTGATGGCTGTTTCACGACGGATCCTCATCCCAAAATTCTGAATACTGTAAATCGGTTTTGGGTATGTTGTAATAACCGCCTTTCTCAGAGGTGAATACGTGCCCTTTTAGTATTAGGCCGCTGGTATCATTTAGACTACCAGCGGTCACGCTCAAATAATCATTATTGTCATTGCGCCAAAATAACTGGCAACCACAATCACCGCAAAAGCCATGCGCAGAAGCGTCGCTCACGTAATACCACTTGGGTTCGCCACGAACCGTGATATTGTAATAAGCGACCTGCACGGCCGCCATATGGTGGCCGGTCATTTTTCTACACTGATCGCAGTGGCAATACCACAGCGGGCGCAAATTGCTGGCGCTATAATTAATCGCACCACACAAACAGCCACCCGTGTGGTCAACATTGACATTGGCGCAATCAAGACTAGGCACGACGTCTTCTGCTAACCCGTCTGCCTTCACGACCATCCGCTGCTTCACCATCTTTTGGTGGCTCGCGATAGCGCGCAATCCAATTCTCGCAATTCGCATCGGCGCCAGTCAGGACATCAGCCGCGTGCACAGACTTAACTAAACCTTCATGCAGTGGATTAACAATTGCAGATGTCATACCAGCGGCAATCGCCATCGGTAAGAATGCATTATTTATTCCATGCCGGCTGGGAATTCCAAAACTGATATTCGAAGCGCCACATGTGGTGTTTACTTTTAACTCTTCGCGCAAACGCTTGACCAGGGCAAACACCTGGTTTCCTGCTTGCCCAATAGCACCAATCGGCATCACCAATGGATCAATAATGACGTCCTCTGGCTTAATCCCATAATCTTGTGCTCGCTCGACGATACGTTTAGCAATTTCGAAACGCACATTTGGGTCCTCAGAAATGCCAGTTTCATCATTTGAAATACCCACAACACACGCGTCGTATTTCTTCACCAAGGGTAATACACGCTCCATCACTTCGTCTTCAGCGGTGGTCGAATTAACCAAAGCTCGACCTTGATAAGCAGCCAAACCAGCCTCTAAGGCTTCAATGATCGACGAATCAATACACAAAGGAACGTCAACCACGGCTTGTACTCGTCGAATCGCTTCAGCAAGAATCGCTGGCTCATCTGCTAGCGGAATACCGGCATTAACATCTAGCATTTGCGCACCGGCGGCGACCTGAGCGATAGCGTCTGCTTCAACGCGACTATAGTCACCCACTTTCATCTCGGCTGCTAATATTTTACGTCCAGTGGGATTGATACGCTCTCCGATCATGGTGAACGGTCGTCCGAAGCCAATAATGACCTCGCGGTTAGCTGAAGATAATACTGTTTTGGTCATGTCGAAAAGTTCCTGAAATGGTGACTATTAAAATAGTGTATCAATTAGATTTATTATTTAAGGTGTTTATATAATTTTACGAAGCTTTAAGAGGCGGCGCCCAAGGCTGGCGCCCATCGAGGACGCCTGATTGGCTAACCATATCAGCGACAAATTTTTCCTGCTTGTAGGCCATGACGTGGACACCGCTGACGCCTTCTATTTGTTTTACTTCTTGCATCAATTCAATGCATATTTTTTGCCCTTCTGCCTTCTGGTTTTTTGCGCCTTCTAAGCGGGTAATCAAAGCCTCGGGAATATGCACGCCCGGGACATTGCCTTTTAACCATCTAGCTGTATTAGCCGATGCCAAAGTACCTACGCCGGGCAAAATAAACGTGCGCTCGCATACGCCTAGATCAACAGCACGTTTCATTGTGCTTCTAAGCACATCCATATCAAAACAGTATTGGGTCTGAATAAACTCTGCTCCGGCTGCTACCTTTTTCTGCAATTGGGATACACGGCTCTCAATTGGCGGCACAAATGGATTGAATGTTGAGCCCGCAAACATCTTCGGTTCAAGATCCAACTTACGACCACTCAAAAAGCGCGATTCATCACGCATAGTTCGGATAGTGGTCAATAAAGAAATGCTGTCTAGATCAAAAACTGGCTTTGCCTCTGGATGATCTCCAGCTGACACATCATCACCGGTCAGCGCAAGCACATTACATACGCCCATCGCAGCGGCGCCAAGAATGTCGCCTTGGATTGCGATTCGATTGCGGTCCCGGCAAGAAATTTGCAAAATAGGAGAATAGCCAATATGGGTTAATAGCGCGCAGACAGCGGTGCTCGACATATGGCAGTTTGCACCTGAGCCATCGGTCGCATTGATTGCATCTACTGCGCCATCAAATAACTCTGCACGGCGGTACACTTCTTCTGCATCAGCTGAATCAGGCGGCGCAATTTCACTGGTGACGGCGAAGTGACCCGCTCTTAGTACGCGCTCAAAGCGCCCATGCGACACATGCCCATCGATCTCCGGCAGTGGGCTGCCGAGGTTTTCGACAGGCGGATGGTAGAGGTTATTATCTGTTTCTAATGACATGTTAATCCTTAACCTCTACGCCAATACCATTAAGTTTTTCGTTATGTTTGTTTCGAGCTAAACGCAGCCAGGCACTGCTGCCCTGATGAGAATTATCGACCGCGAATTGAACATTACTAATCTTACTGCTGTCCTGCATTCGCGAGGCGCCACCCCATGCCTCGACCCAAACGCATTTCATGTCGGGTTCAACTTCACAATTGCCGTTTTCTCTGACTCCACCACAGGGGCCGTTGCGAATGGTTTTTGGGCAATTCATAGGACAAGTCATGCCGGTACTTGACAGTACGCAGTTGCCGCACATTTTGCAGTCAAACAAGATGCCCTTAGCGGACTTTTCCAGCCATGTAATTATGTCGTCTAAGCGGCCACCGGACAAACGGCTTAGACCCCCTAGTGCCCATAAAATCGCGGGTTCAACAAAGTTGTAGAAACGCCCATAACCGCGCGAGTGGCGGGTAGCGAATAATCTAGCTTGATACATTAACGATCTCCCTTTTTTTCATATCATAGTGCATAACTTCAACCGCGAATTTTGAGTTTGGGGCTGCATCCAACATTGGCGAAAGCCCTTCGATTCCGACGTAACGATAGACGTATTCGAGACCAAAAGATTGCGCATGCTGAGCAGCTAATTGTTGTAATTTAGGATCTTCAGTTTGGGCGATATAGATCATTCTCTTATAATGCTTGAAATATTCGTCAAATAATTCTGGAAAGCGATCAAGCCCAAGCCCTTTAACGACCAAGCGATCAAAGTTTTTAACCAAATAATCGGTTAAGAAAAAACTACCAACCTCTTCATCGACCATGTCCTGAAAAGTGTCAACACCTGAAAAAAACTCATAACAATGAGCTCCTGGCATACGCTGCGCCTGGTATTTTTCGAGTACCTTATCTAACTCCCCAACGGTCCCGCAATCGGCATAGGCGACGAAGATGTCGTCATACTTATGAGAGTGCTTGGCTAGAAATCGGTCTACTTCGGGGGCAATCAACTGCGGTGTTGTGTGTAACTTGGCGGGTAGACAATGAAGCGTAATTGCCTCTTGCAAAACTGGGTTCTGCTTGATCAACGCCAGCATGTCGTGCACCAGCGCGCCACAACCTAAAACCAATCGCTTTGAGATAGCCTTTTCAGGTATTTTCTTAACCATCTAAGCTATCTCCATAACGGGCCAGATGCTCTTGATCGAAGGCGTGTGGTTTAGCAAATACACGCTCTAACAGAGGTCGAAAAAACTCTAAGGATTCCGATTGATATTCCGGGTCAAAACAGTTTTGATCATATTCATGACAAAATTTGACCGCCGTCGCATAAAAGGGATGATCGCTAAATTGATCACGACTATTACGATCTCCACCGCTGTGGTGTGCATAATAGTACATCTGAAAAATGCCATGATGTTTCACTACCCAGTAAATCTCTTGGTCAACAAACGGCCTTAAGATAGCCGCGGCCATTTCACTATGCGAGTACGGCGCAAGCTCATCTCCAATGTCGTGTAATAGAGCAGCGGCCACCATTTGCTCAGGCTCACCCGCTCGATGAGCACGCGTGGCAGCCTGTAACACATGATCTAACCTAGAAATTTGATATCCAGACAAAGAGTGCTCTAGCGCACTTAAGGCGAGCATTAAACGGTTTGGCAAACCTAGCTTAAATTCGTCCTCGAGTTGATCAAGATAGGCATATTCTTGCGCTGTGCCATCCTGCATACGAATAAAACTGACTTTGTTCATGCTGCGGACCTAGCAGCAGACTTGATCTGTCCTTTTTTCAACATTCGGATACGACTTAACACGTCATCCATGTCCATGTAGGAAAGCTGCAAATGCCGATCACCGGTCCCAGCCACATATGAATTACGGCCATGCATTACACGCAAATTATTGGTTACCATCATATCGCCGGTAGCAAGTCGGAACTGTACCTTATTGTCCGGCGACTCAGTCAATTTACCAAGTGCACGATAAGCTTTATAGAAGCCAGTCATTTGCGCTGGCGGCAAGCTCATAGTTTGAGCCGTTTGATTGGAGAATCTAAAAACCTTCATCGCCCCGTTTGTGTCTAGGGTGAGCATTGGGTTTTGCGACTGCACATCACCACGATCGCTGTACATTCGAAAGCTGACTGGCGTGGTTGTGAGAATGCGATAGGCCTCAGGGTTGACTGCTTTTAATTGAGCTGCAACTTTAAAACCATCCACTGCGGTACTCTCTCCACCTTGCGTTTCGTTTACCAAAAAATGAAACATCTGCACGCCCGGAGGATTGTTATAGCACGGCATATCGGTATGCGGTTTTAACTCGAGGGTGGTGGATGCCACGTTATAGGCATTGTATTCGCCTGGTGTGGCTCTGACGTTATGCAAGCGGTCATAAATAGTCTCTCGCACGACGGCCACAAAGCCCGCAAAACGTTCTATCTCGGCTTCTTTTAAGGGCGCGTCGCGAACGATGGTCAAGCCATAATCTCGAACTGCCTCACACCACTTCAGTAGAACTTTCGGATCATCATATAATTCTTGGTAGTTAAAACATGGAATCGAACCTTGAAGTTCATGGCCCCATAATTTTAACTCGCCCAACGCCGGGTCATCATCAAGCTGAGTGTTGCTATAGCTACGCTGATGTAACCATTGCAATGGATAACGACTAAGATGTTGCCCCTGATTCCACTCAATGAGTAACTCAGCGTCAACAATGCTAGCTGAAATCGGCGCGATGTCAGCGGCAATCTCAGCAGTCACTAAAACTCTTTCTTTAGTATCTGGATGGGTACACTCAGGGCACGGGCAATTATCTCGTAACCACATATAGTGATACTGACTCACAGCTTGCTGGCTGCCCGATTCATCTTGGGCAGTAATCTCTAAAGCAGATTGACCTAGTATTAACATAATCAAAACTCCACCAATATTACTGAATTATTAGCACTAAACCATTGTAAGCAAACAGAATCGCTATGCGATAGAGCCTAGCTAACGATGGCTCTCTACGTAATTAGTTGCCATTTCCGCGCTGCGAGCAGCATCACGACCATATGAGGGTGCGCCGATAGCATCCGCGAATTCTTGATTAAGCGGTGCTCCGCCAACCATTACATGGAAGTCTTTCATCATATCTCGCTTGTCCATCTCTTCGATGACAATACCCATGTACGGCATCGTGGTTGTCAACAAGGCTGACATTCCCATTATTACCGGCTTGTGTTCATCCAACGCTTCAAGGTAATTTTCGACCGGATTATTAATACCCAAATCGATAACCTCAAAACCTGCACCTTCGAGCATCATCCCGACTAAATTTTTACCAATGTCGTGAATATCACCCTTAACTGTACCAATTACGAATTTACCTAGGGATAGATCAATACTGCTATCTGCAAGAATCGGGCGCAGTAAATTCATGCCGCCTTTCATCGCACCAGCACATTTCAGCACTTCTGGTACGAACAAAATGCCATCGCGGAAATCAACTCCAACGATCTTCATACCACCAACTAATGCGTTTCCTAATACATCATTGGCATCCATCTTACGGTCAAGAAGAATTTGCACACCTTCTGCAACTTCTTCTTGCATGCCATCATAAAGATCATCTTGGATCTGCTCGATTAGCTCTTTGTCATCTAGATCATTTAGATCGAAAGCTTCTTGGTCATCACTCATCTTGTTCTCCGCTAGGGAATTGCTTATATAGTATTATTTTAAATTAAATTCGTGCTCAGTTAGCTAACTTAGCAGCCTATGAATCAACTCGAATAGTTGAATTATTAGGATTATAAGGACTGTCTTCAACAATCGTTGCATCCCATAGTTCGCCCAATAGTTTCACCTTTAATTGCGTGCCGACTGCTGCATGTTCTGGGCTTACATAACCCAGCCCAATGCTTTTCTCAAAGGCAACTGAATAGCCGCCTGAGGTGAGTCGGCCGACCTTGGTATCAACCAGGGGATCGCCCGAAGCATCTGCCAGATAAAGTACTTCTCGGCCCCACGGATCTGCATCGTCGGGACCATCAATCAGAAGCGTTACACATTTAGAGCGCACTCCAATGGCTTGCATTTCGAGCTTGCCATGAAATTCTTTTGACAGATCGATAAATCGCGGCAAGTCTGCTTCAGCCGGCGTCGCGTCGCGACCCAATTCGTTGCCAAAAGCACGATAGGACTTTTCTTGGCGTAACCAGTTCTGCGCGCGTGCACCGACCAACTTCATATCGTACTCTGCGCCGGCATCGACGAGCAAATCAAATAGATAGTTTTGCATTTCAATTGGGTGATGTAACTCCCAGCCTAGCTCGCCAGTATAGGCCACACGAATGGCCTGCACTGGACACATACCCAACTCAATAGGTCGTGCTGACAACCAAGGAAAACGTTTATTCGACAGTGCGGTCGCTGGGTCGGCATCTTTAATCACTTTATTCAACACTGCTCGTGACTGAGGCCCGGCGATTGCAAACACGCCCCACTGAGTGGTTACATCATGAATTTCAATATAACCAAATTCCTGCGTTTTGTCCTGCGCTGCTTTTCTCAAATAATCTGAATCATAGGCCGTCCAAGCACCTGCAGATACTAAGTAATAACTATGCTCCGCGTGACGCACAATTGTGTATTCTGTGCGAGTAGTACCTGCGCCAGTCAGCGCATAAGTTAGATTTATGCGTCCAACCTTAGGTAATTTATTGCAAGTAAACCAGTCTAGAAATTGAGTTGCACCTGGCCCTTTAACAACATGCTTGGTAAAAGCCGTGGCATCAATAAGCCCGACGCCATTGCGAATCGCTTTTGCTTCTTCGACTGCGTACTGCCACCACCCGCCGCGTCGAAATGATCGCGATGCGTGATCGTCAAAACCTATCGGGGCATAGTAATTGGGTCGCTCCCAACCATTAACCTGTCCAAATTGCGCACCCGCGGCTTTTTGTCGATCATATGCCGGCGAAGTTCGCAGCGGCCTACAAGCTTGTCGCTCTTCATCTGGATGATGCAAAACATAAACATGGTCATAGCATTCTTCATTTTTACGCGCGGCGTATTCAGTCGTCACCCAATCGCCATAGCGCTTTGGATCAAGCGATGCCATATCAATCTCGGCTTCACCTTCAACCATCATTTGGGCTAGATAATTACCTACCCCACCGGCAGCTGTTATTCCAAAGCTAAAGCCTTCAGCTAACCACATATTTCGCAAACCGGGTGCAGGTCCAACTAGGGGGTTGCCGTCTGGCGTATAACAAATGGGGCCGTTGTAATCATCCTTCAAACCACTTTCTTCGCAGGACGGCATACGGTGAATCATCGCCATGTATTGATCTTCAATACGATCTAGATCAAGTGGAAATAAATCTGCACGAAAACTATCTGGCACACCGTATTCAAATCGAGAAGGTGCATTCTTTTCATAAACACCTAAGATCCAACCGCCGCGCTCCTCGCGCACATAAGATTGTGCATCGGCGTCACGAATCACTGGATGTTCAGGATTACCCGCAGCACGCCAAGCCTGCAAAGCAGGATCAGTCTCGGTGACAATAAATTGATGCTCCACAACAATAGCGGGTGTTTTAATTCCCAGTAATTTTGCAGTACGTTGAGCGTGATTGCCGGTCGCGGTAACAACATGCTCTGCGGTAACGATTACTTGTTCTTCGGAGGGCACCAAATTACCACCCCGTTCTATCATTTTAGTTAACGTAACCTGCCATTCAGAGCCGGTCCAATGATAAGCATCAGCCTGCCATTTTCGTTCAATCGTCACACCCAGCTGACGCGCTCCTTTGGCCATCGCCATCGTCACATCAGCAGGGTTAATATAACCATCGGTAGAATGATAGATCGCGCCTTGCAAGTCGTCGGTACGAATCAGCGGCCATCTCTCTTTGACTTGGTCGGCAGTCATTCGCTCATAAGGCACGCCTACGGTCTCGGCTGTAGAGCCATATAACAAGAACTCATCCATGCGCTCTTTGGTCTGCGCCATGCGCAAATTTCCAACCACAGAAAAGCCGGCATTCAAGCCCGTTTCAGCTTCTAGAGACTTATAAAACCTTACCGAATAATCATGTAGATGGGTGGTTGCATACCCCATGTTGAATAATGGCAACAAACCCGCAGCATGCCAAGTCGAACCAGAGGTTAACTCATCTCGCTCAACCAACATCACGTCTTCCCATCCATATTTTGCTAGATGGTATGCAATGCCTGTGCCAACCGCACCGCCGCCAACGACAAGTGCTTTTACATGGGTTTTCATTAATTCAATTCTCCACTACAAATGGTCTTCGACCTAGATAAGCTAGTAACATTTCAAAAATTCTACGGATAGATTAAATTCGAACAAACCTCTAGGCTTGCTTTGAACCTCTATCGATCGAAGCTAATCTACTCTATATTGATGCGTCAAAATAGTCTGAAAACGACTCCGAATAGCACTCTATATCGGCAGTAATTAGGTCGCTGCGAGAACAGTTTTTTGTGCTAACAATCATTACTATCTGGCAGTCTAAAAATAATCACAACATACGTTTCACTCTATCAAATCTAATTTACCAGTGAGACGTTTTTTTTTACCATCAGGAGTATTTAAATGTCTTACAAAACCGATATCCAAATTGCCCGCGAAGCAAACAAAAAACCGATTCAAGAAATCGGTGCGAAGCTAGCCATTCCAAGTGAACATTTATTGCCATTCGGCCATGATAAAGCGAAGGTCAGCGCAGAATTCATTAAAGCACAACGTGGCAAACAAGACGGCAAGTTAATCCTCGTCACGGCGATCAATCCGACACCCGCTGGTGAAGGTAAAACGACCACGACTGTGGGCTTAGGCGACGGCTTAAATGCAATTGGTAAGAAGGCCGCAATCTGCATTCGTGAAGCTTCACTTGGTCCCTGCTTTGGAATGAAGGGCGGCGCTGCGGGCGGTGGCATGGCTCAGGTTGTTCCTATGGAAGAAATGAACCTGCATTTCACTGGCGACTTTCATGCAATCACATCTGCGCACAATTTATTGTCGGCAATGATCGACAATCACATTTATTGGGGCAATGAGCTCGATATTGACCAACGCCGCGTTACTTGGCGTCGCGTCATGGACATGAATGACCGAGCCTTGCGTGATGTAGTGACTAGTTTGGGCGGTGTGACTAATGGCGCCCCTCGCCAGACAGGCTTTGATATCACTGTCGCTTCTGAGGTCATGGCTATTTTGTGCTTAGCATTGGATATTAAAGATTTACAAAAACGCCTAGGCGACATCATCGTAGCCTATCGTCGAGACAAAACTCCGGTCTACGCCCGCGACATCAAAGCTGACGGCGCGATGACGGTTTTATTAGAACAAGCGATGCAACCAAATTTAGTCCAGACCCTAGAAAATAATCCTGCATTTGTGCATGGTGGTCCGTTCGCTAATATCGCACATGGTTGTAATTCAGTTATTGCAACCACTACCGCTCTTAAATTGGCCGACTACGTAGTCACCGAGGCCGGTTTTGGAGCCGATTTGGGCGCAGAAAAATTCCTAAATATAAAATGCCGCAAAGCAGGCATCGCGCCTAGCGTAGTGGTATTGGTGGCCACAGTCCGTGCTATGAAAATGAATGGCGGTGTTGCTAAAGCCGATCTTGGCCCAGAAAACACCGGTGCCGTTGCAGATGGTTGCCCGAATTTGGGCCGCCATATTGAGAATTTAAAATCGTTTGGTGTACCAGTGGTGGTAGCAATAAATCACTTTGTGACCGACACCGATGCCGAGGTTCAGGTAATCAAAGACTATGTCGCTGCTCAAGGTGCTGAGGCAATTTTGTCCAAGCATTGGGAGTTTGGTTCTGCGGGTTCAAAAGACCTCGCAGTTCGGGTGGCTGAAATTGCTGATTCAGGCATCGCTAATTTCGCGCCGATCTACCCAGATGAGATGCCGTTATTTGAAAAAATCGAAACCATCGCAAAACGTATCTACCGCGCTGACGAAGTGCTTGCTGATCAAAAAATTCGCAATCAATTGCACGAATGGGAAAAGCAAGGCTATGGCAATCTACCCGTTTGTATGGCAAAAACTCAGTACAGCTTTAGCACCGACCCAACGTTACGTGGCGCTCCAATAAACCACTCTGTACCAGTACGCGAAGTTCGTTTAGCTGCGGGTGCCGGGTTCATTATTGCGATTTGTGGTGAGATCATGACGATGCCTGGGCTACCTCGGGTACCGTCTGCTGAAGCCATCTGCATTAACGACGAAGGTCAAATCGACGGTTTATTTTAATCAGTTCAGGGCATAAGCAGTGTAGACCGCTTTGCCGGTGAAAACAGCAAAGCGTGTCTGCACCGAGCTACCGAATTAAAAAAGCCAGCCTATGCTGGCTTTTTTAGTTTTTCGGCTAGGCCTTTTTATAGTTAGTTTGATACCATGCACCCGAATCCGTGGCGCCGTAGAGTTGCCTTGGCCACCCGCCCCAAAAAAATTTAGAATTAATATGAGCAACCGATTCCTACGCCTTCTCGATGAAAAACCAACCCTGCTAATTGATGGCGCCACTGGCACCAATTTATTTGAGCTAGGACTTCAGTCAGGCGATTCTCCCGAATTTTGGAACATTGATCATCCTGACCGAGTCGCAAAACATTATCGTAGCTTTATCGATGCTGGCTCAGATATTGTGTTGACCAATACCTTTGGCGGCACTTCCTATCGGCTTAAACTACACCAAGCTCAAGATCGTGTTCATGAATTCAATAAGGCTGCTGCAGAGATTCTAGTAGCAGAGATTAAAGATAGCGGTCGTGATGTCGCCGTGGCTGGCTCAATGGGCCCTACTGGCGAAATATTACAACCTGCTGGCGAAGTAAGTATTGAGCAAGCACAAGCTGCATTTACTGAACAAGCAATGGCTTTAGCTGAAGGAGGTGCTGACTTACTCTGGATTGAAACAATTTCGTCTGTAGAAGAAGCTCACGCAGCTGTACGCGGCGCTAGCAAAGCCGGCCTGCCGATCGTGTTGACTCTTAGCATTGACACCAATGGTCGCACCATGATGGGCGTCACGCCATCTGATTTAGTTAATCTACAAGCCGAGCTTCCGGTACCCTTGATGGCCTATGGCACCAACTGCGGTTTGGGTGCAGCAGAGGTGGTAGCAGCGATTATTAATATGACTCAAGCCGCAGACAAAATTGGTGCTGAACCGATCCTCGTTGCCAAAGGCAATTGTGGTATTCCCGAATGGGTCGATGGTGATATTTGCTATAGTGGCACACCGGAACTGATGGCCAGATATGTACAATTGGTGATCGACGCTGGGGCGCGAATCGTCGGTGGTTGCTGCGGAACGACCCCTGAGCATGTTGCGGCTATGCGAGTAGCGATGGATAACCATGTCAGAGGAGATAAACCGAGTCTGGAAACATTGCAGAAGGAACTCGGCGAAGTTACCGCTGGTGCTCAAGCTCAGATGACTGGCGATCTAAGCGTCGAAGGTGGTGCAACAAGTAAAGGTCACCGAAGTGGCTCGAGGAATCGACGGCGATAGATACTCATAAACGTGATTGCCATCAATAGAAAAGTATTCATTGTGAAGCTTTCCTCAGATCTCGATACCTGCAGAACCAAATCATCAATTTAATCGGTATTTCTATTTAATCTTAGTCACCTTGACATTACGATACGTGACATTATCAGGTCCACTTATCGCTACGTAGTTTACATCACCGAGAAATAGATAACGCCAACCCAAAGGTTGATTATTATAGGACACGGTAGTCTGGAACTGTCCATCAATAAACAAGGTGGCTTGCCCGTCTCCAAAGATGAGCCTGTGTTTATACACGCTATCGGCTTGCCAATCTCTGTGTTTTTTTGTTCCAAATAGTTCTGAGTGGTCACCAGAATCAGCTTCACCATGAAAGGTAAAACGAGTTCCGGCTTGGAGTTTTACAGCACTTAAACTCGCATAATTCGATCCCCAGTTGTACCTTATTTCTATGAATGCAGGGCGGTCGCCGGCCCCCTTATTCCCAGAGGGGCTATTAAATAGGCCAAAATAATAGGCTCGCTCCGAACCCTGCTGACCCGTATAACCACCTCGAGTATTCGCCGTCATACCGGTAAGCTCAAACTCTATAATGCCAGCCTCCATTGTTTGGCCTAAATCCCAAACAATTTTTTCTTCGCCCGAACGATGCTTCCAACCTTTAGCACTAAACTCACCACCGTTTACGGAACCCGATGAACTACCTTCTGTTAACTCGTCACAAAGGATAGTCCCAAGTGGTGCATCACCGCAAAACCCAGTAGCTGCTGGAATTACTGGAATTACCATTAGATCCTCACCTGAAGCAATTACGACCACCTTGCTTTCAACCGGAATTAACGACGACATTAGAAAAACGGAAAGTATTGTCATAACGCGAAGACACTTAATCCACATAAAACACTCCTGAAAATAGCTAATAAATGACGACCAAAAAAGTGAGCTTTTAGTCTTGTTGGCAGTAATATATAGGTTTGGGCCAGAAGACTCAATCAATGTGTTCATCTTTTTCTTTAATAGCGCTTTGGGCTAGGTGTAACGCTTAATTACTTGAACAGGTTAATCGAAATGCTGCTATAAAAAATGCTTCAATCCGGAACTTTACAGCGACCCTTAAGATGAAACACTGGACTGTAACGACGATAAATTGATTTCCATCGCGTTAAAGCAATTTAATTGTATGCAACATTACCTGTAGCTAATGCCGGTTGATGACAACCGCTTATTGCGATCGCAATAAGCCTACACTTCGATATTTAAGCTAGATATTCATTGCATGGGCTATTGAACTCGCCATTGACAGCAAAACACAATATTGAGCAATAAATTACTTAAACTTGTGCGCCCGTAATTTGCAGTGCAGCAAAGCAATGTTTGATTATTGCGCCTGCGTATATCTTAAACCCTGCCCTGCGCCCTGCACTTTTTATCATATGGAGTTAGGCAACCACCAATCGCAATCTCATCACCAGCAGCTAGATAATGAAATTCATGACGTATGACTGCCATCTCGCTATCAATTCTTCCATAGGAATCAGAATCTATACCCACAGAGTCTGCATCAGCGAATACGCTACAATCCATGCACGTAACAAAAACCGCATTATTGACGTGTCCTTAACCATTTATATCATCAGCCGAAACCACAATTTCAATTACTAACTAGCAGGAAAGTCGCAAGGAATATTACTTTTAACATCTATCATTAAGTAGGTACTCATCTGACGATGTTTCGTACATTTTAGCACTGCTGTCCCGTTAACTTTCACAACAACGAGAATTGGTTTGGGTTGTAACTTTGGTGGTTCATTGGGTCACCTCGGACCAAGGCCATTAGGTCTCGTTTCTCAAACAGGTTGAGCTGCAATACCC
>JBLHMH010000066.1:0-17397 GCA_047621785.1 Polaribacter sp.
CATAACCGTCAAACACGATATCTGCATAGGCTAAATCCTGGATAACCCAAAACTTATGCTCCAACGCCATCTCTACCACTCGCTCAAAAAACTCCAATTCAACACATTGCGCAGTGGGATTGCCAGGAAAATTCAGCACCAGCATCTTGGGTTTCGGGAACATGTTTTTCAAGGCTGTTTCCAGTTCTTCAAAAAAGTCGATTCCTGGGCCAATCGGCACATGCCTAATATCCGCTCCGGCAATAATGAAGCCGTAGGGATGAATAGGGTAAGCCGGATTAGGGACTAATACCGAGTCTCCAGTATCGACCGTGGCCATGGCCAAATGCGCTAATCCTTCCTTTGAGCCAATAGTAACAATGGCTTCTGTTTCAGGATCTAGATCGACATCAAAACGCTCACCATACCAATTACAAATAGCTCTACGCAGACGCGGAATACCGCGCGAAACTGAATAGCGATGGGTATCGCCGCGTTGCGCCGCTTCGCATAGTTTATCTACGATAGGCTGGGGTGTTGGTTGGTCTGGGTTACCCATACCAAAATCAATAATGTCTTCACCGCGCGCACGCGCAGCGGCTTTTAGATCACCGACAATATTAAAAACGTAGAGCGGTAATCGCTTAATTCTTGGGAAATGGTCCATACGGATGGGTCACACAGTGCAAGCGGCCAATATTAGGGCTACCAAGCTGATGTCTAAGGCGGTTATTTACAATCGGGTATTGTAGCTAGAGCAGCTCTCCCTGTCGCCAACTAAGCATAATTATTTTATGTCGGGCGGTCGCTTTAGGCAGGAATTCAGTGGTTTTTTCAGATTACCGATTAGTATGACTATCTACCAGCTTAGAATCGAGAGCAAAATGAACTCGCTATCTAAGTAATTGACTTATAACAGAGACAATTTAGACATGATCTGTAGTTCCCTAGCCCCGACACATCGTTCCATGTGTAACCATTTTTAAGCAATATCTCTCTAAGCTTACTCAATCCTTGAATCTGTATCTGCCTGACTCGTTCTCGGGTGACGCCAACCGCCTGCCCGACTTGTTCAAGGGTTTGCGACTCACCACGCTCTAAACCAATTGGACTTAGGCCAAATCTACGCTCAATAATTTCACGTGGTTTGTCAGCTAGAAACTCTAGCCATTCGGCAATATGGTCTAAGACTTCATGCTCCTATGCCATTGGCAATGGATTTTTAGAATGAGTGTCTTCAACTGAATCAAGCACGGTGTTGTGCCTATAACCTTGCGAACCACTCGACGCGTCAATCGATACTGAGGGGCGATTTAGGTTCATTAGCTAGCTGATCTTATCGATACTATTTCCAGTCGAGTCGGCGATTTCTTGAATGCTCGGTTCGTGCTGCAAGGTTTGCAGCAGTTGGTAACTCGCTCGTTTATATTTATTCAACTCTCGAACGATATTTACCGGTAAGCGTACAGTCCGTGATTGATTCATAATTGCGCGCTGGATTTCGTGACGAATCCACCATCCTGCATAGGTGGAAAAACGGTACCCTTTTTCGGGATCAAATTTTTCAACAGCGTGCATAAGGCCAAGATTGCCCTCTTCAATCAAGTCCATTAACCCAAGTTTAGGAACCTGATACTTACGCGCTATTTTAAGCACCAAACGCAAATTTGATTCAATCATTTTTTGCCGAACAGCTTGATCTCCTTGCTTGATTTGGCGACCTTGAGCCATTTCTTGCTCTGCAGTTAGTAATGAGATTACTTAAATTTCACGCATATAGTGGTGTTCAGCATCATGCGAAAGCCTTCCTTTAATGGCCCGGTTTAAGGTGAGCTTGATATTCAATTAATCGCTTACTGATTGCTCCATCTCACTTAATATTACTCCTTTTGCTGGACAATAATCAATTAAAAGCTGAATTTAACCACTAGATCCTCCAGGCCTTATAGAATAATCCCAGTTTTATAGCACCCTCAAAGCCTAACGCCTCGGCAAATAACTCAACGGATTCACTGGCTGTCCGTCTCTGCGAATCTGAAAATGTAAGGCACGGCGGTGTAAGTTATCTTTACCCAAGGAAGCAATTTTTTGGCCTGTACTTACGCTTTGCCCCTCTTTAACGTAAAGTTTTTGGTTATGAGCATAGGCACTGAGAAACCGCTTGCTATGCTTAATAATGATCAAATTCCCATAGCCTTTTAGCCCGTTGCCTACATAGACTACCTGCCCTGAGCTCGCTGCCGACACGGACTGGCCAATCTGACCTTGGATATCTATGCCTTGATTCCCAGAACTTACTGAAAAATACCCAATCAGTTTACCTTGCGTTGGCCACTTCCAGCTCACCGGCTGCTTAGTCGCAGTTTTACTGGACGTTTTTGGGTGAGTTTGGTCTGGAACAGCCGCGCTCGAGGCTCGCTTTTTGACAGAAGCCTGCGAGCTTGAACCACTATTTGTTCGCATCGGTTTATTCGTAACCGGCTTACTATTCTCAGGCTTGGTTCTAGAAGTTGGCGCTACAGACTTAACGAAATTCAACGGCCGGGTCAGCCGAATACGCTGGCCTATGTTTAATCGGGAAGTGTCCGCTAGCCGATTCCATGCAGCCAATCTATTTACATTTAATCTATTCGCAAAGGCAATGGCGTGTAGCGTATCACCCGGTTGCACAATTCGTATTCGACTTCCTCCAATTCGCTCAGCCTCTACTCTAGGATCTATGGTACGTCGTTCTTCAACGGCAACCAATGACCGAGGGGCACATGCGGTTAATAAAAACATGGTAAGCAAAACCAATAAACATTTTAGGCCAAATGATTTCACGAATACTGCCATAATTTAGATCAAAACAACTAAAACTAAGCTATGTATTTATAAATAGCAAAGCCGATTGCGGCAACAATTAAAGTACCCCAACCTAACCATTCAACCTTTTGATGAAGCGTTGATTCCAGCTTATCTCCGCCGAGGCGTACCAGACCAGCAACCAGAAAAAAGCGCGCACCTCGACTCAACAATGACATAGCCACAAAAGGAATAAATGCGATGCCTACGACACCTGACGCAATAGTGAAAACCTTATAGGGTATAGGCGTAAACCCAGCTAACAAAACTATCAACATACCGTGTTTTAAATAAGATGCCTGAACGTTATCAAACGTCTCCTGAGCATGGAAGTAGTCGATTATTTGAGCGCCATAAGCATCAAAGAAAAATGCGCCAAGCATATAACCAAAGCAGCCCCCGATCACCGACATCAGCGTAGTAATGAATGCTAAGCGCCAGGCTTTTTCGGGTCTGGCTAATACCATTGGCGCCAGCATGACATCAACAGGGATCGGGAAAAAAGAAGATTCAGCGAAGCTAATTCCAGCCAAGTATCGCTCGGCATGCGGATGCTTTGCCCAGCGTAAAATCGTGCTATATATGGGTTCGAACAGGGTCATTATCGTTTCCGTTTTATTCTTGTTTTAGACGACTGGTGTTCATGTTTTTGAACCACTCTACGGAGTAGTCGGGTACTTAACCTAGACCAGCAAGTCTAGGAACAAACCGAACGGCTTCTATCTCTTGCGTTACTAAGCCAGACTCGGTTTTATCGATGACGGTTAAAACTTGCGACTCCCCCCGCCCAACGGGCATTACAACTCTACCGCCGATTGCCAGTTGTTCAATAAATTCGTTCGGCACGTCTTGCGAAACGGCGGCAGCCAAAATTCCATCAAAAGGAGCAAAATCCTCAGCACCGGTAAAGCCATCTCCATGCCGAAAAACAACATTTCTAACGCCCAGGTCATACAATTGATCACGTGCTTGTCGATGCAATTTAACAATCCGCTCGATACTGACTACTTTCTCGCACAATGGGGCTAACGCGGCCGTTTGGTAACCGCAACCAGTGCCTATTTCCAACACTTTCGCTCTTGGTTTATTGAATAGCGTTTGCGTCATCAAGCCGACGATATAGGGTTGTGAGATTGTTTGTCCATGACCAATCGGTAGTGCGGTATTTTCGTAGGCCCGGCTAGCCAAAGCCTCTTCGACAAATATATGCCGCGGAATAGCTTGCATCACCCGCAACACGCTCTCATCAGTCACCCCCATTTCTCGTAGCTGATCAATCAGGCGTCGCCGAGTGCGCTCTGAGGTCATGCCAATCCCGGCATGATTCAACTTATTGGTGTGGCTTTGATACATGGGCCGATTATAGGGGATTCCCGTCTGAAAAAGGGGTTTGCGATATAGAATAACCGCCGTATGCCTGGGGCAAAAGAGTTTAATTGGTCGGGGTGACAGGATTTGAACCTGTGACCACCGCTCCCCCAGAGCGGTGCGCTACCAGGCTGCGCTACACCCCGAACCGAAGTCGCAATATATACGAAAATAAATAGATGGCAAGAGCTTACTGATTATCTTTGCTGAAATTTGGATGCTAGCTCCTAGAGCTAGTGCTGGTATGTATCCGATGCTATTAATTAGTTGGGTGAGAGTAATCGCACTTTAATTCGCTTCTGCCCCCATTAATTTACACCCTTAGATCCATTAAAACCGTTAAATTTTATGGAAAAATAATTGAAACACGTGTTATTTTTCTATAACGTTTGCTTAAAAGGTCACCTTCGAATGTCACGCTGTTAAGTTTACCGTACACTGGGGGAAGCTCTATGCAATCGACAACAATCAAAGAAAATTAACATCCGCCATCCTGTGCTGCTTAATCTAATTTAATTCTAAGCACGACTCCACCCATCACATCGCCAAGTTCAAAATCGGCTTTTGGACTGTCTTGGTGATCGTTGTGGCAGTTAATACATGCAGCTGAAACGGCGTTGTCCGGATAAACGGCGGTGAAATATAATTCCTCACCTAAAGTTTCTTCTGAATAAAAGGATTTGCTCGGATTAGCAACTACATACTCTAAACCCTTTTTTTCAACATTAGTGACCGGTTTATTCTGGCTGTTGATGGGCCAAGTAGACATAAGCGAATAAGTAACACCTAAGTTTTTTTCAGCCACTCCCGCGGCGCCCATACGCAACATTTGAGCTGGAAGTGGAAGCGCTTGCTCGTCTTCCCAATGTTCATCAGCCATTATAACTTCTTCCTCGTTCTGTAATCGGTTCACAACATTTTTAGTATAGACCTCGCGATCAGATTGGATTACCGCATAAATCGCATCAGCCATTTTTTGCGGGCTTATCTCCGCATTTACATTGATTGCGCTAGCGGATACGGCAATAACCAGGACTAGAGCAAGAGACTTCGAGTATAGTTTTATCATAGTGGTATTCATTGTTAGGGGTTATAGAGGGTTAGGGATTTGTGAAATGGTTGGTGTCTAAATAACGACTAATCTTTTCGATCTTTCGCCTTTTTGTTCTTTTTAGCTTTTTTGTCGGCAAGCCTCTGTTTTACTAGCTCAAAACTCGGATGTTGTTGATCAAATGATCCAGAAAAATTTCTTTTGATCAAACTTCGATCAGCTAGGGCTGCCGTAGAAAACTCAAGCCCATGACAATTTAGGCAAACCGGCCTCAGCATTTTACTGTTTGGCGCCAGAGTCATACTTTGATTATGTTCAACAAAAACTTTTTTGCCCTTTTTTATTCTAGGCATGTGACATGTGGCGCAGCTAACACTTGCGTCAGGTTTAGCCTGCCGTGCCTGTACGGCGTCTAATTCATTTCCCCCCAGGCTTGCGTGAGGCGAACTTTGATAGTTTAGACTGTGCTCGTCATCATGGCATTGCAAGCACGCTTCGGTGGCTGCAAATTGTAAATCTGGCTTATGAGGGTCGTGACAACTGCTACAGGTTAGGCTGTCATGCTGTGGCTCTTTTTTCATCGGGAGTCGGGCGTCTTCTACTTGCATTGGCGCTGCGCCGATACTAAGTTTCATGCCATGTAATCCCTGCTTAAAGCTTTGGTGCTGCCTATCATGGCAAGCGGCGCACGAGTCAATAGCTAAATCAGCTGGAGCATAGCCTAAACTGTCCGTTAACAATCTGTCTGTTAACATCCAATTGGCGTTATCATGGCACCCCATACAATTCACTTGCACCTGTGCGTGTGCACTCTCGGCCCAACTAGAAACAACTGCCGGAGAATTACCATCAATACTACTGCCGTCGGAATCGCTAATCTTCAGGGGTTGCTTATCTTTGTTTTTATTTAACCACTGCTCTAAGGCATTCGGAACTTTCAGATCTGGATCATCTCGCAACGCTGGTTCATCTATGTGCTTAACTAAAAATTGTTCATAAAGAGCGCGATTATCATGATAGTTGTGACAACCGGAATTACTGCAATCCTCGAAAGCATAGTCCTGATGGTTCTTCTTCTCCTCGCCGATATCCTCGTGACAATAGAAACAGAAATCTGTTGGCAAGGTCACACCAAACTGATCGGTAATCTCCGGTGAATGTTCGACGTGGCAGGTCACACACCTGGTCGGATCGATGGTTGTGAGTAACTCTGCATTTCTCGGGTCAGTAAATTTCTTTTTTGGATGAGTATCGCGCACTTTAATCAGAGGCTCTTCATGACAATTCATGCAAGCTTTTTGCATCTGCTCACCAGCTTGGAAAGACTCTAGGTGACAAACGGTACATTGCATTTTGATTTGGTGGTGTCCATCGCTGGTTGCTCCAGGTTTAAATAGCGTCATATCACCCTGAAAAAGGTTGAAACCTAAGACAGCACTGAGCAAAACGGTAACTGAAATTCCGTAATGTAAGAAGCCAAAGTTCTTTTTTTGTTGCATGACTTACATCCTCTTTATTCGAGTTGTTTAAGCGTTATACCTCTCACACTTCGAGGCCCGGAACGTCTAGGCAAAGTAGTAAGACGACAAAACATGAAAACAAAGAAGCGCAGGCAGCAGCCATAAAAGCCCATAATGAACACGCGACCACCAAGCACGGTATTGGGTTAATTTTATGTCGGTCCAATGATGATTTTTCGACATAAACACACCAACTAAAGACCCCGTCATGGTTGCGAGCAGAAACACAAACATTAAAGCAAAGCTGAGGTTTTCTCCCAGCCGAAGCCCGGTGTGAACCACAACGGCAAATAAAGCAAGCAACCCTAATATGGTGTGCGCAAACCGCCAGTCATCTAAATTCCCATGGTTTAATCGTGGCGAACGTTTGCGCAAAGATAAAATACTTGATAGTACTATGAAGATCAGTAAAGTGTAACCAGTGGCCTGTTTAAAACCGCGGTCATACCAAACCGTCTCAAATTGAAAAGCTATTTGAACAGATCGATCAAACGATAATTTAGGCGCAAAAAAAGTGAATAGTATCATTGCCACTGAGATCACCGATGCAAAAAAGATCTTTTTGTAATGACGCATGATCAAATGACGTACAGGCTGGTTCAGAATTTCACTCAACAATGACTTACATGACCCACAGGTAACACCCGCACCTAACTCGGTACCCAGAGAACTTACTGTTCGATGGCCGCTATCCATGGCTGTTGAAATCTCACCCAAAGTCACCCCTTTGCACAAACAAATTAAGTAGTCTTTTGGGTGATCCTGTACATAATTTGTTTGATCGTCCCATAGCGAACCTGAGTCACGAAACCGTTTGATTGCGCTACGCTCTAAGTTTTCTCCGCTCTTAATCAAGGCTGAGATGCGACCCACCTCACCCCATTGACCAACGATGACCGCCGCCTTAATTTGTTTTCCATTTAGTAATAATTTTCGATATCTGCTCTTTAGCGAGCTTTGATAAATTATTACCTGACAACCTTCTAAATTTATATTGCCTAGAATTTGGCTCGAAAAGCCTCTAAAGGTGAAATGCAACTCACCCGGTTGTCCCGAATAAGGCTTGGCTTTTTTAATTATGTGGCTTACACAAGCTTCAGCCTGTTCGTACCCAGCAAGTATAAGGCCATGCGTAACACCTCGATGTTCGGCAACTTCCCCAATTGCATAAATGTGTTCGCAGTTTGTGCGCATGAAGTCATCAACCAAAACCCCTCGCTCAACCACGATCCCAGCACGGGACGCCAACTCCTTGAGTGGTGACACGCCCGTACACATAATGACGATATCAACATCAAGTTGCTTATTGTCAGTCATTTCAACGCCAGTCACTTTGCCGTTTCCCAGAATCCGTTGTACTAAGGAGTTTTCAATAATGTCGATTCCAATCGAACGGATATAGTCCGACAATACTTCTCGAGCATTGTCATCTAGATGGGGCGTTAACAAACTAGAACGAACTTGAAGGTAGACTTTGTTGCTATGTGTTTTCATTGCCAGCGCGGTTTCAATTCCCAATGGGCCCGAACCAATCACGAAAACATTACGATTTTCGGCGCGCCACTGGGATAAGTCCTGAGCATCACGTAATGATCTAAAGCAGTAAACACCGGCTTTATCAACACCAGGAATGGCTGGGGGTCGCACGGTCGACCCAGTGGCAATAATAAGCTTCTGGTAAGGGTGCGCTAAACCATTATCATCAATGACAAATCTATCCGCGGCACGAATTTCCTTTATTTTTCTGGCTTCATATTCAGCCAGCCGTCCGCCTTCATCTTTGAGCGGATTTCCTAGCTCAGTCAGCCCCAAATCACCCGCTAAGTAATAGGAAAGTTGAGCTCGCTTGTATGACCTATCGGACTCACCATTAAATATTTTAACAGTGAGATCTTCGCTTTTATTGAGCAACTCGTTAGCTGCTTTAACACCGATAGGGCCTGCGCCGATTATGACGATTGGATCCAAAATTTACCGTTCTCCAGAGTAGGGTTAAGAGGTGCGAAACATGAGCCTTCAAGTATCCAGACCAAATTTTTGATAGCGTCCTGATTTTAGAGAGCTATCTTAATCAATAATTTCTATTCTTTTCGATTGCCTCCGCTCGATGAATAATCCTAGTTAAAGCTCATCGGAAATTAACAACCATTATCCTATCTTGGTAGGTAAAGAGAGTATAAATCCCTCTCTTCAAGCTGCACCCGTTTGAGTAAAGCCTGAGCAACGCCCTGGTATTCCGTTGCAAATAACTCCTGATGTGCTTTTACTCCTTCCAGATCGCCATATTTCTTACAAAAGCTGATCACCTCATTGGCAATATCATTCATATCTTTTCTAAAGTCTCTTACTATACTCAGCGAATGAGCATCACGCCTCACCGATTGCTCGAGATAAGCGTAAAATTTGACGTTCTCCTTGAGCAAGTGGCTTTGAAACTTGGATTTGAAATCGCGTAAATGTAAGGTCAATACTACAAAATCGCTTGCCTCATAGCCTTCAGACCAAATTCTCCCAAAAACCTCCATCAGAAGCCTATGTTCTTTCTCAAGTTTTGCTATTAATTCATTATCGTACTTCACACCTTTTTTTTTGCTCCGTCTCACTTGCTTAGCTGGCGCAGTAGCGCTCCTTGACTTAGTAAGCAACTGTTTTTTAGCTGACCGTCCTCTAAAAAATTCTCCTACAAACTGAAACATGGTGACCTCTTTACAAACCTTAAAAAAAATCGCTAGCGCCTAGCTGACCTTTGATTATAAAATATATCACTGAACAGATTGTTAACTATTGTTAAAGTGAAGGATGCCATTCACGACTAAAGCCGCAATCTTTGCTAGCGCATCGGATATCGACCAAGTAATACTTGGCAGGCTAAACGACCCTCGTTTTCATGCCTTGGATTATACCAAAACAGCACAATTAATTCTCAGTTTCGTGGCTGGCAATGCTAGGTTTTATGTAGTTCTGGCGGCCGAATAGCCAGACCCGAGAACACCCAATCTACTACCTATTCGTCTACTCGAAGTAGACGTCGCAAGGTCACCCACTGGCCATTTCAACTTCTCTTTCTCGAGGCGCTTAGACCACAACACAATGCCAGCTCGATCCCAATGTAGTATCTTCTCTCTGTTTCGACTTCGAGTTCGATTGCAGAACCCAGATAAATAATCATTAAACGGGGGCATGGCAAGCTCTTACTTAAGCAACTCACAAAGCCCATTATCCGCATTACGAAGGTCAACCGGCGCACGATGGAGGTAGATCGCTGGCAGGCCTGAGAACCAGTTCATTTGCGCTGTGCATTTAGCATCAATTCTAATGACTCAAGCACGGCTGTTTGCGGCAAATCGATTTCGATTACTCGAAGTTTGATCGATTGCACCGCGCAATTTAAATTGCGCTCGATGGCCTGACTTGTACAAACTACTTAGCAGCACCACCGACCAGTTGTTTTCGTATGCTAAAGTATTTTGCATTGGCCCCGTTACGCCGACGGAACTCCGCCACATTAAAACCGCTCTCTTGTTGTTGGCTTACTAACTCGCGCCATTGCGCCTTCGTTCTTCTGTTCATTATCGCCACCATTATTAAAAACGCGACGATAATCTCATTAGACTAATTTGTTAAGGGGGGGGGCGTTAACCACTCGCTACAGCGAATTAAACAAAGGAACATGTCCTAATTTCCAACCTTCGCGATAGTAATTTTTATGAGCTCTGACTGAGGGAACGTTTCATTGTTTAATTCATGGGTTGGGCCTAACAACCAAAACAAAAATCCATCTTCGCATATCCCCTTTTCGATCAGTCCCGAATGAACTTTGATTGCACCACTAAAATCAGCCTCCTCAGGCATCACTTCTCAACATCCTTGCGATACCAAGATGTGCCTCTATGGCTCCGGCTGTATCAATCGCCTTCTCATAATAGAAATAGACTCTTTCAGGGTCTAATCTTGAGTTAGTTTTTTCAATTCCGTATGCATAATCAAAATAAAGATATGCTCGGTCAACTCAATTATCTACCAGCGGGTATAACACACATCTCCCTTCATCATAATTGCCATTGAATATATAACCAATGGCTATTTCGATATCGTCTGGTGATTTAAGGGCGGCTTTTCTGCTCTGTTCTTGAAACGACAACACCTTATTATCACTGCCACGTATAGCTCCAAAAATCGATAGAATTAGTGACACATTAACGCCAGCATCCAGAGCTAGCGGTGACAGGCGTCACTCTGACAAAAGCGCTACGACTTCGTCAATTTCCTGAATCAGTTCGTGAACAACCTTACGTTTCACTTGAGTCGTTGGTGTTTCTTTAGCACCCGCTTCCATTTCAATTTGGTTCTTAGCACCACTAATAGTGAAGCCTTCGATATACAACAAGCTGCGGATTCGGCGAATCAACTGTACTTCGTGCCGCTGATAATAACGGCGGTTGCCACGTCGCTTGACTGGATTGAGTTGAGAAAACTCTTGCTCCCAATACCTAAGAACGTGAGGTTTAACCAAGCACAACTCACTCACTTCGCCAATCGTAAAATACCTTTTACTCGGTATCGGCGGCAGAGTTGCATTATCACCTTGGTCTAGCATTGTCTATTTTCCGAAGCTTTTATAATTTTCATTGGCAATTTGTCTGGTCTATCAGCATCCACGGCATTCAGCATGGAGCGATTTGATGTGATAACAGAAGACACACTATTTTAACCTTACTTAAAAAGCTGTTTTAAAGAATGGGAGTTACGGTCAATTGCTTCTTTTAATTTTTGACTGGCCTTAAAGGTAACCACTCTACGGGCAGATATTGGTATTTCCTCACCTGTTTTAGGATTCCGCCCTGGTCGGGCAGGTTTATCTCTTAAACCAAAGTTGCCGAATCCTGACAGTTTGACAGAGCTTCCTTCTTCCAGGGCGCCCTTAATCGTTTCAAAAAATTGTTCTACAAACTCTTTAGATTCTCGCTTATTGAGGCCCAATTCCTCATGTAGCGAGACTGCTAGCTCAGCCTTTGTGATAGCCATATTTCCACCATAGTTTTATTAACCCAAGCCGACGTAGATCAACCCAATACTGATTTATGTCGATAAATCCTGCAAATACCCCTGAGTCAATTTACTCCTAAAATATAAACTCAGAACTATTAAAATAACTTCAAAATATTGAACTAACTTCGTAATTGCGCCTGATGCTCATTTTCGAGTACCGACAATGCCTTTTTCATCAAATCTTCAGCATCCTCATCAGTCATGGTTTTATCTTGATGCTGCAAAACCAAACTTAAGGATACGCTCTTAGAACCGTCTTTAACACCAGCGCCTTGATAAACATCGAAAACCTGAGATTTAACTAAACTTTTTCCAAGTGCTCTGCTAAGTGAGTGCAGTAAGCTTGATACTGGCAATTGCTGATTCACTAAAATGGATAGATCGCGTCTACTACTTGGAAACTTGGACACAGCCTTAAACGACGGTAATTCTGCGATTAGGGATTTATCTAGATCTACCTCAAAAACGAATACCGCATTAGCTAGGCCATATAGCTTCTGCAAACTTGGATGCAAGCGACCAATAAAACCTAAACTGCTATCTTCTTGGTCAGAGCCTTGAGCCGAACTTAGAGAGACTTCAGCCTGCCTCAAAGAGACTTCAGCTAAATTCACCATGCCATCAGAATAAGTTACAGAAGCAACCTGACCTGGATGAAGAGCAATATGCTCGAACCCATTAAATATAAAGCCTTGTTTTTGACCCGTCAAGCCGAGCACAGCCTCTATGTCGGCCTTTATGTCATAAAAATCGACGGACTTGGACTTATCTACGCCCCATTGATCAGCTATTAGAGGCCCGCTGATAACCCCTGCAAGGCGCTGCACCTCAACTACTCCAGTACTACCAGAGCCTTGTTTTTTGTGATAGCTAGCACCAATCTCAAACAAACGAATGCGATCGTGCTGCCGATTTGCATTAAATTGTAAAGCTGCCATCAGCCCAGGCAGCAGGCTTGTTCGCATCACTGAAAGATTCACGGCGAGCGGGTTACTAAGGGCCACTGGCTCTTCTTCGCTGAATAATTTCTGAGCCTCAGGATCCACAAAGCTATAGGTTATTGCTTCATTGTAGTCACGCGCGACCAAGGTTTGTCGAAGCTTTCTTAGATCAACTTTGTCTTCTGACGCTGCAACTGACCGCGGTGCTATGCGTGGAATTGCGGTTGGTATGTTGTCATAACCCTTTACTCGGGCAACCTCTTCAACCAAATCGGCTTCGCACTCGATGTCAAAGCGATAGCTTGGCGGTGTTATCGACCAACCGTCATCAGTGGCGGTTATAGAATCAGCAATACGACCTAAAATACTTGCTACTTCTTGACTGTCCAGCTTCATACCTAGCAATTGTTGCAAGCGAGGCAGACGAATCGCAACAGCAGGCTTGCTGGTCAGGCCCTGTAGTCTAAGTTGCTGATTAACTGGCCCCGCTTCACCACCACAAATGGCGAGTACTAACTCAGTAGCACGCTGCATCGCCGAGTGCGGCAGCTGTGGGTCTACGCCACGTTCAAAACGGTGCGAAGACTCTGTATGCAAACCGTAACGACGTGCCCGACCGGCTGATGTTTTACGAGTAAAGTGCGCCGCCTCAAGAACTATGGTACTAGTATTGTCGTCAATTGAACTATCTAAGCCACCCATCACACCGGCAATCGCAATTGCGCCTGCTGTATCGGCGATAACCAGAGTGTCAGCATCTAAAGTTGCGGTGCTGTCATCCAATAGGGTGATTTTCTCACCCGCTATAGATTGGCGGATAATGATTTTTTCGTTCAGCTTAGCTAAATCGAAGGCGTGCATCGGCTGGCCAAGTTCAAGCATCACATAGTTGGTGATATCGACTACCGGACTAATTGGTCGCACACCGCTTCGGCGTAAGCGCTCTTGCATCCAAATTGGCGTTTGTGCAATAGGGTTAACCCCCTTTATCACTCTACCGATATACGCGGGACAGGCTTCCTTAGCCTGTAGATCTATTTCTATATGGTCGTCTATTGTCGCTTCAATAGGCTGAATATCAAGAGGATGATAATCTCCATCGGCCAGTACTTTTAATTCACGAGCAATGCCCTGCACACTTAAACAATCACCACGGTTTGGGGTTAGATCAATATCGATCATGGAATCATCTAGCTGCAAGTATTCGTCAACTCTCTGACCTATTATGGCGTCCTCATCGAGTTCCATGATGCCATCAGAGCTATCCGCTAAACCTAATTCTGAGGCTGAACACAACATCCCATTGGACTCAATGCCTCGAACTTTTGCCTTTTTAATCTTAAGGCCATTTGGCAGTTTAGCGCCGACGGTGGCAACTGCCACCAATAGATCAGGCCTAACATTGCTTGCACCGCAAACGATATCAAGCTGTTCACCACCAATGTCTACCTTAGTCAAATTCAAACGGTCGGCATCTGGGTGTTTTGAGACCTCCAAAATTTTGCCTATCACCAAATTATCAATTGATCCTGCCAGCGATTCGACACCATCAACCTCTAAGCCCGCGTTGGTTAAACAGTCCGCTATCTGTTGCGCATTTAGGTCTACATGCACCCAATCTCTGAGCCATTGTTCACTAATAATCATTTGAACTGCCCCAGAAAAGTTAAGTCGTTTTCGAAAAATAGCCGCAGGTCATCTACGCCGTACCGCAACATCGTTAATCGCTCAACTCCAACCCCAAATGCAAAGCCAGTGTACTTTTCAGAGTCGATGCCGACGTGACGAAATACTTCTGGGTGAACCATACCGCAGCCCAATATTTCTATCCAACCTGTGTTCTTACAAACTCGGCAGCCTTTAGACGCACAGAACACGCAAGATATGTCTACCTCAGCAGAAGGTTCGGTAAACGGAAAGTAAGAAGGTCTAAGACGAATCTTTAAATCAGCTTCAAAGAATTGTTGCAAAAAGTGAGTTAACACACCCTTTAAATCAGCGAACGAAATGCCTTCATCAACCATCAAGCCTTCAACTTGATGGAACATTGGTGTGTGCGTAATATCCGAATCGCAACGATAAACTCGCCCCGGCGCTATTATATTGATCGGTGGCTTCTCGTCTAACATATAGCGAACTTGTACCGGCGAGGTATGGGTTCGCAATAAGGTATTCTCTTCAACGTAAAAAGTGTCATGCATTGCGCGAGCTGGATGCTCTGGCGGAATATTTAATGCTTCGAAGTTATGAAAATCATCTTCTACTTCTGGCCCTTGAGCAACCCCAAAGCCCATTCCGATAAATATATCTTCAATCCGTTGCATCGTGCGAGTGACGGGGTGAATTCCACCGGTGCCAATACCGCGCCCTGGCAGCGTTACATCAATTTTTTCAGCGGCCAGACTTGCAGCAAGCTCTGCATGTTCCAACGATGTCTTTTTATGATTAAGCAGTTCAGCCAGTTCTTGTTTGATCTGGTTTACCAAATCACCAAATATAGGTCGCTCGGCAGGTGGTAAGCTACCAATCTGTTTAAGCTGACGGGTTAACTCGCCTTTTTTACCTAAATATTGAACCCGTAAACTCTCGAGTTCTGCAGGCTGTTTGGCAGTATTGATCGCATCTTTGGCTTTGCCTAGAATGCTATTTAAGTTTTCGTCCAGTGAATCGGGCATAGGAATTCGAATGAATTTAGATTATAGAAATTAGATTGTCGGGCCACTATGCGATCACTTTCAAAAAAGTTTCGCGCAAACAAATGGCAAAAAAGGAAGGCCTAGGCCTTCCTTTTTAGACAAACATGAAGCTAGTTAGACCTTATAACAGTTTATGCTGCTTCGCTCTTCATACCAAGCGCTGCTTTTGCTGACTCTGCTAACTGCGCGAAGGCAGCTGCATCGTGCACAGCGATATCGGCTAATACTTTACGATCTAGTTCAATTCCAGCTTTGCCCAAACCATTGATGAAGCGGCTATAGTTAATGCCGTTAATCTTGGCTGCTGCACTGATACGTGTAATCCATAAACGTCGAAATTGACGTTTGCGCTGACGACGATCTCGATACTCGTATTGGCCCGCGCGGGTAACCGCTTGGACTGCTACGCGAAAGACGTTTTTATTACGTCCGCGATAGCCTTTAGCTTGGCTAATGACTTTTTTGTGTTTTGCTCGGGCGGTAACACCGCGTTTTACTCTAGGCATTTCTCTTTTCCTCAATAAAAGCTGAAGACTCTATCTAGCTAATATAGCTGATGGCTCCTGCAACTTGATATTATTTGCGTTAACTTATTGGCTTATGAATAAGGCAACATACGTTGGATCATCTTCGCATCAGCTGGCTTAGCAGTTGTCTGCTGACGTAAATGACGCTTACGTTTAGTCGATTTTTTGGTCAAAATATGACGCAAATGAGATTGAGAGCGCTTGAATTTACCGCTACCTGTTTTCTTAAAGCGCTTCGCAGCACCACTATTACTTTTAATTTTAGGCATAATTACCTCAGACATAAAAATGTCGGTTGCCGTTACATTGATAACCGAGATGAGTTTAAAAGTTGACTCACACGGTCCATTAAATACTCAGACTTAAAACATGATGTTTCATGCCTGAGTGGTTGACGAAGGAAAGCCCCTCTATCAAATTCTTACCTAAACAACTACTTCCGCAATCACGAAGTGATTCTCGCGAATAAGAAATTATTTAAGCGGTGCCAGTACCATCACCATCTGACGGCCTTCTAGCTTAGGAAACTGCTCTACTGAGCCGAATTCCTTTAAATCTGCTTCGATTTTCTTCAATAAAATCATGCCCAGATCTTTATGAGCCATTTCTCTACCACGAAAACGAATGGTTACCTTAGTTTTATCACCACTTACCAAAAACTCAGTGAGCTTACGTAATTTAATATCGTAATCTCCGCTATCGGTACCAGGACGAAATTTAATTTCTTTTACCTGTATTTGTTTTTGATTCTTACGAGCAGCAGCTTTACGCTTGCTGTCCTCGTACAAAAACTTGCCATAGTCCATCACTCGACACACTGGCGGATCAGCGTTGGGAGAAATCTCTACCAAATCCAAACCTGCTTTCTCAGTTATTTCAAAAGCTGTTGCTCGATCTACAATGCCGGCCTGTTCGCCGTTCTGATCAATTAGTCGAATGCTCGGCGCAGTAATGTCTTGATTAACACGCTGTTTTTTCTTAATGGCTATGGTAATACCTCGTTTAGATAAATTAAAAACTCCACTAAACCCTGATATTTAATAGGTTTAGTGGTAAAGAGGCGGGATTCTAATAGCAAAATCGCGCTACCTCAAGGGCTAAATGTTAAATAGTTTCAAACCTTTATGTCAAAATCTTCAGGTCTTATGGAAACAAATTCAAGGCTCAAAAACCTCGAGCCTAAACTTTGATCAAAAAACAGCGCTAATGACATACATTATCGTAGTTTTGATGATTTTTGGTAGACGCGATTGGATTCGAACCAACGACCCCCACCATGTCAAGGTGGTGCTCTAACCAACTGAGCTACGCGTCTGTATTAGGATCGGCAAGATAACAAACTAAACCTTTTGTTTCAACGCTTTTTGGCTTTTTCGAACAGACTTTCTTATTTCATATCATCAACTGTATCTACTGAATTCC